>CAZBKX010000320.1:0-4974 GCA_964492535.1 uncultured Rhodoferax sp.
CACATCACCGCTGAAATCTCGAACGCACCCTCGGTCTGTATGGCGTGTAGCTCTGAGCGTTTAATCGGCCATGGCCGCAATGAACAGGTGATCCGCGACATCCCCAAACACGGCAGGCGGGTGGCGATCTACGTGGACACCCGGCGCTGGCGGTGCCAGGACTGCGGTAAGACCGTGATGGAGTCCCTGCCTGCTGTCAATGCCAGGCGTGAGATGACAGAGCGGCTTTGCAAGTGGATTGGTCAGCAAAGCATGAAACGCACGTTCGCCAGTGTGGCCGAAGACACCGGCCTGGACGAAAAGACCATCCGCAACATTTTCCGGGACTGCGTGAACGAGCTGGAAGCCCAGTTCAGGTTTGAAACACCCCAGTGGATGGGCATTGATGAGATTTATCTCATCAAGCCGCGTTGTGTGATTACAAACATCCAGAACAACACCGTGGTGGACATGCTGGCCAACCGCAACAAAGACACGGTGGCCAAGCACCTGTTTCAGATGATGCACCGCGATAAGGTGCAGTTTGTTGCCATGGACATGTGGGCACCGTACCGGGATGCCGTGATCGCCGTCATGCCGCAAGCCAAGATCGTCATCGACAAGTTCCACGTCATCAAAATGGCAAACGAGGCCATGGAGAAAGCTCGCAAGGGCATCCGGGCTGACTTGGATTTGAAGCAGAGGCGCGGCCTCATGCACGACCGCTTCGTGCTGCTGAAACGGCAAGGCGACCTGACAGACAAAGAAGCCTTCAATCTGGACGGCTGGACCAAGAATTACCCGGTGCTGGGTGAGGCTTATCGGCTCAAGGAGAGCTTTTTCGCAGTTTATGAGGCATCCACCAGCAAAGAGGAAGCTTTGACCCGCTACGAGGCTTGGAGCAAGAGTGTGCCGCCAGAAATCAGACCACACTTCTCTGACCTGATCCGGGCCTTCACCAACTGGCAACCGTGGATTCTGAATTACTTCGACCACAAGGTCACGAACGCGTACACCGAGTCTCTGAACAGCCTAATTCGGGTGATGGACCGAATGGGCCGTGGCTACAGCTTTGAAGCCCTGCGGGCCAAGATTCTGTTTACCGAAGGTGCCCACAAACACAAACTCAGTCGTCCGAAGTTTGAGCGCATGCGCGAGGTGGAGGTGGAACCCGATTACGGCATTCCGGCTGACGCCATGGGGTATTGTGCGTTTGTGGCAGAGCCGGTGGTGGCTCGACCGCACAAAGTGGCAAAACCACACGAACTGCACGAGCCGCCAAAGAACTACGGGGCCGACATAAACACACTGATCGCGCTACTCGAAGCGGGCAAGCTTTGATGCTTCAAACACACTCAAATCCGGATACCCAAAAAAACCTCTAAAATAGAGTGCTTTGCGGATCCAAGCTGGATCTTTTGCCAGTACAACCCCGCGCCAGCCGCCATCAAGCGGCCAACCTTCACACTACTGATATGAAAACCGCTCAAGAAATTCGCGCCGGCAACGTCATCATGCACGGCAAGGACCCTATGGTCGTGCTGAAAACCGAATACAGCCGTGGCGGCCGCAACTCGGCCACCGTGCGCATGAAGCTGAAAAGCCTGATTGCCAACTTTGGAACCGAGGTTGTTTTCAAGGCTGACGACAAGATTGATCAGGTCATTCTGGACAAAAAAGACTGCACCTACTCTTACTTTGCCGAGCCCATGTACATCTGCATGGACACTGAGTACAACCAGTACGAAGTGGAAGCAGAGAATATGGGCGACTCCCTGAACTACCTGGAAGACGGCATGGAAGTTGAAGTGGTGTTCTACGAAGGAAAGGCCATTTCGGTTGAAATGCCCACCAGCGTCGTGCGCGAGATCACTTGGACCGAGCCAGCCGTCAAGGGCGACACATCAGGCAAGGTTCTCAAACCCGCCAAAATTTCCACAGGTTTTGATCTCGGCGTGCCAATTTTTGTAGCCCAAGGCGACAAAGTGGAGATCGACACCCGCACGGGTGAGTACCGCAAGCGCGTTTAAAGCTGCATGGCGTCAAAAAAGGGCTTCTTCGGAAGCCTTTTTTATTGGAGTTTTTACAACTTGGTCTGCCCGATCGACTTGAAACGTTGATCGAAACCGATGTACGCTCTTCGCATGAGCAACATCGATGCACAACAAGACTCAGCTCCAGGTCTGATCCCGAACAACCTGACGGCATCCAACCTGTCCCTGCGAAGGGTGGCGATTGATACCTACCGGGAGAATGTGGCCTACCTTCACCGGGACTGCGCCGTATACCGCGCTGAGGGTTTTCAGGCACTTTCAAAAGTTGAAGTTTGCGCCAATGGGCGCCGAATTCTGGCTACGCTCAATGTGGTGGACGACCAGAATATCGTGGGATGTGATGAGCTGGGACTGTCGGAAGACGCCTTCCTGCAACTCGATATCCAGAATGGCCACACTGCGTCCGTATCACAGGCGGAGCCACCTGAGTCCATCAATGCGCTCCACCGCAAGCTAGCCGGTGAGCGGCTCGACCGAGATGATTTCAGGCGCATTGTGCGAGACATCGCAGAACTGCGTTACTCAAAAATTGAGTTGACTGCCTTTGTCGTGGCGACCAACCGGGATGAACTGGACCGTGAAGAGGTCTATTTTCTGACCGATGCCATGATCGCCAGTGGACGTACCCTGGACTGGCAGGAGCGTTTGGTGGTGGACAAGCACTGCATTGGCGGGATACCCGGCAACCGCACGTCCATGCTGGTAGTACCGATAGTGGCGGCACATGGTCTGCTGTGCCCCAAAACCTCGTCTCGCGCCATCACCTCACCTGCGGGTACTGCCGACACCATGGAAGTGCTGGCCAATGTGCAGCTGCCATTCGACCAACTGGCGGGCATTGTGCGCGACCATCGGGCCTGTCTGGCCTGGGGCGGCACAGCCCGGCTGTCGCCAGCGGACGATGTTTTGATCTCGGTGGAGCGACCATTGGCGATTGATTCGCCGGGTCAGATGGTGGCTTCCATCCTGTCCAAAAAAATCGCTGCGGGATCAACCCATCTTGTACTGGACATCCCCATTGGTCCGACTGCCAAGGTGCGCTCCATGCCGGAGGCGCAGCGCCTGCGCCGCCTGTTTGAATATGTGGCGGGTCGCATTAACCTGTCGCTGGATGTCGTGATCACGGACGGTCGCCAGCCCATTGGCAACGGTATTGGCCCCGTTCTGGAGGCCCGTGATGTGATGCGCGTGCTGGAGAATGACCCTCGCGCGCCCAATGACTTGCGACAAAAAGCCCTGCGGCTGGCTGGCCGACTGATCGAATGCAATCCCGATGTGCGGGGTGGCGATGGATTCGCTATTGCCCGAGACATTCTCGACTCGGGCCGTGCGCTCTCCAAAATGAACGCCATCATCATGGCCCAAGGCCAAAAGCCTTTTGACCACAACAACCCGGCGCTCGGTCCATTGACTTTTGAGATTCGTGCCAACCAGGCTGGCGCAGTCACGGACATCGACAACCTGCAAGTTGCCCGCATTGCCCGCCTGGCTGGCGCCCCCAAAGTCATCGGCGCAGGCGTGGATCTGATGCGCAAATTGGGTGATCTGGTCGCCTCAGGAGATGTCCTGTACCGGGTTTACGCCGGGTTTCAAAGCGACCTTGAATTTGCTCGCCATGCCTGCGGGCGGTCAACCGGCTTCACTTTGGGCAGGACCGCAGACGTGCCTCGTGTTTTTGTGGAGTTCTGATGCCATCAAGCCCTGAAGCCCAACCCCTGCTGCTGTGTCTTGAAGATGAAATGGCGAGCGGTGCGCGTATCGCTCACGCCGGCAATCTGTCCCTTGCCCGGATCGAGGAACATCGCTTTCCTGATGGTGAAATCAAGCTGCGACTACCTCAGACGCTCCCCAGGCAGACCGTCATTTTGTGCTCACTGAATGACCCCAATGAAAAATTGATCGCTCTTTTGCTGGTGGCTCATACAGCCCGCGATCTAGGTGCAAAACACCTGACACTGGTGGCACCTTATTTGGCCTACATGCGCCAAGACATCGCTTTTCAGGCGGGTGAAGCGATTAGCCAGCGTGCGGTGGGTGGCTTTCTTGCCAGTTTATTCGATGCATTGATCACGGTGGACCCTCATTTGCACCGGGTGACCTCATTGCGGGAGGCTGTGCCGGTGGCTCGCGCCATCGTGCTCAGTGGAGCACCGTTGCTGTCTGATCTCATTGCTGGCCGCCGCTCAAACCCGTTGCTGATCGGGCCAGACGAAGAGTCTGCTCAATGGGTCGCCCAAGCCGCCGCGCGCCATGGTTTTGAGCATGCCGTGTGCCGTAAGGTGCGCCATGGCGACCGGGCCGTGGAGATTTTCCTGCCTGATTTTCCGGTGGCAGGTCGTCAGGTGGTGTTGCTGGATGATGTTGCAAGTTCGGGCCACACCATCGTCCAGGCAACACGCCTGCTATTACAAGCCGGTGCGACATCCGTCGACGTTGCCGTGACCCATGCACTTTTCGCAGGCGACGCCCTGCAGCTCATTCGGGACGCCGGCGTTGGTGAGATCTGGAGCACTGACTGCATCAGTCATCCGAGCAACGCCGTCAGCCTGGCCGTGCCCATTGCGCAGGCTTTGGCGCTGGTGCACGCATCCGAAGGTGGCGGGGGTTAAGCCCAGCCGCTATCGCTGCATGGCGACGATACGCTGCGCTTTACCGCTGTTGCCTCTGGGCACGGGATGCGCTAATTCAATCAGCACGCTAATGGGCGCCAGACTGTGTGTTTTAGCGAAATTCAGCAAGACCTTGTGACAGCGCTCGGCTGCATCGACACCCTGCGTACCCTGTAAACCCAACCGCAAAACCAAGGTACTTTCATCGCGTTGACAAAGCTGAAAATCAAATACTCCCGCCTCATCTTCAAGAACCGTGGTAAGCGCAAGTGGCAACAAGGTGACAAGCTGCTCGTCATAACCGGCCATGACCAATGGGTCATCTCGCCGCC
>CAZBKX010000321.1:0-11197 GCA_964492535.1 uncultured Rhodoferax sp.
ACACCACGGCCACTGTGGCCGTCACGATCAAGAGGGAGGCTGCCGCATAAATGGTCGGATTGATACCGCGCCGAGCGTAGCCAAAGATCACCTGCGGCAAGGTGTTGACACCCGGACCGGACAGAAACTCCGCAATCACCACGTCGTCAAAAGACAGGGTGAACGCCAGCAAAAAAGCCGCCAGGATGGCCTGAAAAATATTGGGCAGCGTGACCAGCATGAACACCTGGTAGGGCTTGGCCCCTAGGTCCATGGCAGCCTCCTCAATGGAGCGGTCCATCTCCTGCAGCCTCGACTGAATCACCACCATGCCGTAAGACATGCCCAGCAAGGTGTGGCCCAAAATGATGGTGAGCAGGCCGCGCTGCGGCCAACCAAACAGGTTTTGCACACCCACCATCAACAGCAGCAGCGACAAACCGATGACCACCTCGGGCATCACCAACGGCGCATTAACCATGCCAGAAAACGCAGTTCGCCCCGGAAAACGCCGGTAGCGAACCAGCACAAAGGCCGCAAAGGTCGCCAGTACCGCCGACAGAATCCCGGTGATGGTGGCCACCTGAAGGGACAGCCAAAAGCCATCGACGATCCGGGTGTCTTTGGTCAGCGCCCCATACCAGCGCCAAGAGAACCCGGTGAACACGGCGTCCTGACGCGTGCTGTTGAAGGAAAACACCACCATGAACAGCAAAGGCGCATACAAAAACGCGAACACCAACGCCAGCCAGGCCTTGCCAACATGCTTGAACAAGTACGTCATCTGACAGCCCTCACGCCCGGGCATCGGCTGCTTTGCCGGTGTGGTGGTAGTAAAGCGCCAGCGGGGCCACGATCAACACGATCATCACCACCGCCAGCGCCGTGGCGCGCGGCCAGTTGTTGCTGGTGAACATCTCGTCCCAGACCACTCGACCGATCATGACCGTCTCCGGCCCGCCCAGCAGCGAGGGGATAACGAATTCGCCCACGCAGGGAATGAAGACCAGCATGAAACCGGCGATGATGCCGGCCCGGGACAGGGGCACGGTCACCAGCCAGAAGGCCTTGAAGGGAGATGCGCCCAGGTCATAGGCAGCCTCCAGCAAGCGCTCATCCATCTTTACCAGATTGGCATACAGAGGCAGCACCATAAAGGGCAGATACACATAGGTCATGCCGACCAGCATGGACACGTTGGTGTAGAGCATCAAAATCGGCTCATCGGTCAGCCCAAGGAACATCAGCAACTGATTCAACACCCCTTGATCCGCCAGAATACCTTTCCAGGCATAAACCCGAAGCAAGAACGAGGTCCAAAACGGCAGCATCACCATCATCAGCAAGGCCGGACGCATGCTGGGCTTTGACCGGGCGATGAAGTAGGCGAACGGGTAACCTAATACCAGGCACAACACTGCAGTACTCAGCGCATACCCGATTGATCTCAGGTAAGCCTCGACATACAGCGTCTGGAACAAGCCCCCGCCCTCGGGCGATTGAAAAATGGAGCCGTAGTTGTCGTATTTGAGGGAAAGAACGCCGGTCTCTGCATTCCAGAGAGGTTTGAACGGACTGATGTCATTGCCCATGTCCACAAAACTGATGTAGAGCAGGATCAGAAACGGCACAAAGAAAAATACGATCAACCATGCATAAGGCACGCCGATCACAAAGCGTTTGCCCAAGGAAAAATGAGGTCGCACAGCCATTCGTCTGCCTTCAGTCACGCAAAACAATGCCGGCCGCGTCACACCACCAGAAGAACACCGGATCGTCCCAGGTGATCTGGCTGCGTCCATCGCGGGAGGTGTTGGACTCGGTGATCCGCACGCGCGTGCCATCGCTGGCTACCACGATGTAGGTGCTGTAGGAGCCAAAGTAGGCAATCTCCTTGACCTGGCCGCTGAACACATTGGTGGTGTGCGAGGGGCGTTCCTTGCTGATTTCGAGCTTTTCGGGCCGCACGGCCAGGGCCACGGGCATGTTCAAGGTACCGCTCACGCCATGGCCCACCTGGATTTCACCAATGCCGGTGAGCACTGCGCAATGGTCTGCCTCAGCCACACTGAGCTTTCCCTCAAACAGATTGACGTTGCCAATAAAGTCCGCCACAAACCGGTTGGCGGGGTGCTCGTACACCTCCTGCGGCGAGCCCACCTGAAGCACGCGCCCCCGGCTCATGACGGCAATGCGGTTAGCCATGGTCATGGCCTCTTCCTGGTCGTGGGTCACCATCACACAGGTCACACCGACTTGCTCAATGATGTTGACCAACTCAAACTGGGTTTGCTCACGCAGCTTTTTGTCAAGGGCACCCAGCGGCTCATCCAGCAGCAACAGCTTGGGCCGCTTGGCCAGGCTGCGCGCCAACGCCACCCGCTGCTGCTGCCCGCCGGAGAGCTGGTGCGGTTTGCGTTTGGCAAACTCGCCCAACTGCACCAAATCAAGCATCTCGCCCACGCGACGCTGAATATCAGCCCGGGGCAAGCCCTCACGCTTGAGTCCAAAAGCAATGTTTTCCCATACATCCAGATGCGGAAACAAGGCGTAGGACTGGAACATCATGTTGATCGGCCGCTCATAAGGGGCAATGCCTGCCAGGTCTTGCCCGCCCAACAGAATGCGCCCAGCGGTCGGCTGCTCAAATCCGGCAAGCATACGCAGCAGGGTGGACTTGCCGCAACCCGAACTCCCCAGCAGCGCAAAAATTTCGCCTTTGGCAATGCTCAAGGACACATCGTCCACCGCCAGCGCCTCATCAAAGCGCTTGACCAGATGCTCAGTCACCAAATAGCCCTGTTCCATCCCCTTGTCTGTCATGAGTCAACCCTGGTTACTTGCCTTGCTTGAAGCTGTTGTAAGCGTTGGCCATGGCCTCGCGCGCCGGGTTGGAAAAACTGTTCGGCGAGACCATCCTGGCGAAGTAAGCGGACTCCACGAAGATCGTCTTGTTACCCGCAATCTCTGGCCTCACCTTGCCAACCGCTGCCTTGTTGCCTGTGGGGTAGCTCATCTCGTTGGACATGAGCGCCGCATTCTCAGAGCGCAAGTAGAAGTCAATGAACGCATGGGCATTCTGGGGGTGCTTGGCATCCTTGGTGATGGCCATGGCATCGATGAAAATCAGCGCGCCGGTGGAGGGCAACAGGGACTCGATCACCTCTTTGGAGCCATTGTCTTTGGCACGGGTGGCCGCCATGTTGATGTCGCCCGACCAGCCCACCGCCACACAGGCCCGCCCCGTGGCCAAGTCGTCAATCATGGTCGCGCTGAAGAGACGCACGTCCTTGCGGATTTTGGCCAGCATGGCACCCGCCGCCTGATAGTCTGCCGGGTCGCCCGAATACGCGTCCTTGCCGATGTAGTGCAGTGCAGCGGGGATGATCTCGGTGGGCGAATCCAGCAAGGCCATGCCGCAAGACTTCAACTTGGCGGTGTACTTGGGATCAAACACCAGATCCCAGGCGTTATCAGGCAGGGGCGTGCCCGCCAGCGCTTTCTCTACCTTGGTGCGGTTGATGCCCACAGTGGTGAAGCCCCAGGCCCACGGGACAAGGTGCTTGTTATCCGGGTCGGCCTTCACCATCGTGCCCATCAGGGCAGGGTCCAGATTGACCAGATTTGGGATGCGCGACTTGTCCAGAGGCTGCAGCAAGCCGCCCCCGATCTGGGTCTTGGCAAACACGGTGCCGGGCACCACGATGTCGTAGCCTGTGTTGCCCGCCACCAGCTTGGCCTGCAGGGCTTCGTTGGTCTCAAAGGTGTCGTAATTGACTTTGATGCCCGACTCTTTCTCGAAGGCGGCAATCAGCCCCTCTGGCACGTAATCAGGCCAGTTGTAGATGTTTAGAACTTTTTCTTCCGTGCTGGCAAGCGCTGCCGCAGGCGCAGAGGCCGTCTCGCCAGGCACGGCCGCCACAGGCTGCTCTTCTTTTTTGCCGCAGGCCACCAACACCACGCTTGACAAGGCAAGCGCCCAAAAAACCTTCTTCACCATGGCTGTCACTCCGTTCAGAGACTGGAAAAAATTTGCCGCGAGTTTAAATTAAGCGCAGCGCCCCCTGGCGACGCGTGCAAATTCTCCGGCCCGAATGCCTGCATTCCATCAGGCATGATTCAAGGCTGCAACTCTTTACCAGACCGACATCCCTTGGCACCCTCCCCCCCATCTGCTCCCAGCCGCTTGACGGCCTATTTGCTCCTGGCGCTCAGCATGGCACTGGTAGGCAGCTACGTCGCACTCTCCAAGCCGCTGGTGGCCGCCCTCCCGGTGTTTTTGCTGGCCTGGATGCGTTTTGGCATTGGCGCGGTGGCCATGCTGCTCTGGCTCAAGGCCCCACCCGGCGAGCCCGTGATGACCCCTGCCACCAAGCGCCTGGTGTTTCTGGAGTCATTGCTGGGCAATTTTCTGTTTTCCATTTGCATGTTGTACGGGGTCAGCATGACCAGTGCGGTCTCGGCGGGCGTGATTCTGTCTGCCATTCCGGCGGTGGTGGCCCTGATGAGCTGGTTCTTTCTGAAGGAGCGCATTAGCCCGCGCATCTGGGCGGCCATTGCCTGCGCGGCGCTGGGGATTGCGCTCTTCTCACTCACCAAATCAGAGCACGCTAACCAATTAACACGCCGGCTAGAAGGCGACTTTGGACAAAAAACAGCGTTTTGGGGCAATTTGCTGGTTTTTGGGGCCGTGGTGTGTGAGGCGGCGTATGCCGTGATTGGCAAAAAGCTCACCGGCGCGCTGGGGGCCAAACGCATCAGCTCGTTGATCAACCTCTGGGGCTTTGTGCTGATGACACCCATGGGCCTCTTTTTGGCTTGGTCGTTTGATTTTGGGGCGGTGGCAGTCAGCACCTGGTTGCTGCTGGTTTTTTATGCGATGGCCGCCAGTGTGTGGACCGTGTGGCTGTGGATGACAGGGCTGCAAACCGTGCCCGCGGCCAAGGCCGGGGTGTTCACGGTGATGCTGCCGATATCGGCAGCCGCCGTGGGTGTGCTGGTGCTGGGCGAGCGCCTGACCGGCGTGCAACTGATGGCCTTCGCCATAGCACTGCTGGGTGTGCTGCTGGCCACCTGGCCCGGCCGCTCCAGCGTCACGCCAGCGGGCTCGAACTGACGACGATGCCGTCTTCGTCGGCATAGAGCCAGTCACCGGGGCGAACCCACTGGCCCTGGATCTGCACTGCCACGTCACGTTGGCCCTCGTTGCGTTTTTCGGTGGGCAGCGGCATGCTGGCCAGGGCCCGAATACCCATGCTCATGGTGGCCAGCTCGGCGACATCGCGCACACAACCGTCGATCACCACACCCGCCCACCCGTTGCGTGCTGCCGTTGCACCAAGGTTGCCGCCCAACAGCGCCCGGCGCAGGGACGCCCCCCCCGTCCACCACCAGCACGCGGCCCACGCGTCCGGCTGGCGTGTCATCGAAGCCCACGGAGTCCACGGCGGCCTTGACCAGGGTATTGTCTTCAAAACACTTGACCGTGACTACCGGGCCACAGAACCTGCGCACCGCGCCAAAGTCCCGAAAAACAGGTGGCAACACGCGAAAACTGCCCGATGAATCATCACGGTGCGCATCACACAAATCACAGGTCGCAAATACAGTGGGCATGGCCTACTCCTCAAGTTGTAAAAATTGTAGAGCCACCGAGACCACGTGAATCGCGCAAGACACCGTAAATGAGCCACAAAAAACAACACACGCCTGTGAAATAAACCTGTTTTGCCTATGAAACACCTAATTTCTCCAGTAGCATCCGCCATGCCAGTGAAGAAGCAGTTTTTTGCTGGTGATTAATCAACTTGTAGAAGGACAATAAATCATGGCAACTGCAAAAAAAGCCCCGGCAAAAAAAGCTGCTCCAGCAAAGAAAGTCGCCCCAGCTGTTAAAGCGGCACCCGCAAAGGCTGCAGCACCAGCCACGAAAGTAGCCGGCAAGGCCGCGCCCGCAAAAAAAGCAGCGCCAGCCAAAGCCGCTGCACCCGCGAAAAAAGTCGCTGCAACCAAGGCTCCCGCCAAAAAGCGCACAGCCAACGCTGCGTTCATGAAGGCACTCA
Source organism: uncultured Rhodoferax sp. (assembly GCA_964492535.1). Taxonomy (GTDB): domain Bacteria; phylum Pseudomonadota; class Gammaproteobacteria; order Burkholderiales; family Burkholderiaceae_C; genus Rhodoferax. Next base: position 6,042 of record CAZBKX010000321.1, read on the forward strand.
CTCCCAGCGCCGCACTGGCCGCTGTGGTGGGCGCCAGCCCCTTGCCACGCACCGAGGTGGTCAAACAGCTGTGGGTCTACATCAAGAAGCACAAGCTGCAAGACGCCATCAACAAGCGCATGATCAACGCCGATGCCAAGCTGAAGGAAGTCTTCGGCAAGGTGCAGGTCTCCATGTTCGAGATGGCCGGCCTGATCGGCAAGCACCTCAAATAATCGGCACCTGTTGCCTGATTCAAAAGCCGGCGCGAGTCGGCTTTTTTACGCCTGGTCTTTATCGGTGCGCGGATGTCGGCCCCGGCTCACCCTCTCGCCGGGCTTGACTGTGCTGTCCATCACGCTGCGGGTGACCCGCGGTGGCGACTCTCCCACGTGAAAAGCCAGCTTGCGGTCACGCAGCGCCACATCGCCTGCGGTGACCCGGTCAAACCGGCGCAGGTGATCGGTCCAGGAGGCATCTTCGATCATCTCGACGAAGCGCCCGGGCTCGCCAATGTCCTGTAACAGCTCCCAGGACAAGGCGCCGTGGCGCAAGCGGCTGCGCCGGCTTTCCTGCATCAGGGCGCGAAACGCCGAGGCCCGGGCGGGGTCAATCAGATACTCAATCAGCACCATCACATGACCCTGGCTGGGCGGCGCATCGGCTCGGGGTGCCTTGAAGACGCTCGACGGGCTGAGGTCCTCGACCATGCCCTGGGCCGGCATCAGACGATTGACCGCCAGCATGGCCAGCAAGCCCACCCCGGCCGCCAGCATCACACTGGTCTGCACACTGGTGAGCGTGGCAACCTGCCCCCACGCGGCAGCACCAGACGCGCTGGCGCCCATGATGGCCATCTGGTACATCGACATACCGCGTGCTCGCACCCAATCCGGTAGCCCCATCTGGGCCGACACACTGAGCGTGTTGGCGGTGGTGATCCATGCCGCACCCACCAGCAGCATGGCGGGCACCGCCACCCAGGTATGGGGCGTGAACGCCATCACCAGCATGGAAACCGACTGAGTGGCGGCGCCACCCAACACCACGGCATCCCGCGAAAAGTTGCGACGCAGTTGCGGCAGGAAGGCGGTGGAACCAATCGCCCCCGCGCCCATGGCGGCCAGCAGCAAGGTGAAGGTGGCCGCATCCCCGCCACGCAAGCCGCGGGCCACCAGCGGCAACAAGGCCAACAGGCCGGTGGAGGCAAAGAAGAAGATCGAGATGCGCAGCAACACCCCCTTGAAGTGGGACGACTGGGAGACATATTGAATCCCGACCCGAATCGCACTGCCCAGGCGTTCCCACCCCAGCGGGTCAGGCTTGTGCGGCCGCTTCCAGCGCAGGATCACGACTGCCGCAGACAGCGACAGCACCGCGTTGAGCAGAAAAACCCAGGCGCTGCCCACACTGGCAATCAGGGCGCCGGCCACCAGGGGCCCCACAATCCGGGATGCATTCATCGACACGCCGTTCAGCACCAGCGCCGCAGGCAGTTGTGGGCGCGGCACCAGTTCCGGCACGATGGCCGAGAACACCGGCCAGCGCAAGGCCAGCCCCACCCCATTGGCAAACACCAGCGCCAGCAGCAAGGGCGGCGACAGCACGCCCAGAAAAACCGTCAAGCTCAGCACACTGGCCACCACCGCCACCCAGATCTGGGTCATCAATAAAAATCACCGCCGGTCCAGGATGTCGGCCAGGGCGCCACTGGGCAGACCGAGCAAAAACACCGGCAAACTCGCCGCCGTTTGCACCAACGCCACCCACAAGGGTGTGGCGGTCAACGAGGTCATCATCCAGGCCGCCGCCACATCGCTCATCCACAGGCAGATGTTGGCGATCAGCCAGGTGCTCCAGAGCATGCGAAACACCGGGTGGCGAAACGGCGCCAGGGGCGAGAGGTCGTTGTCATCCGGCTTGACCGGGCGTGAGGTTGGTGGTTGGGGATCGGGCATGGGGCCTTGGGCGCGGGGCTTTTGTGGCGGTCAGCGCTTATTCCTGCCGGCGGGTCAGCGCCGCTTGGGTGATGGCCGACAAGGTGCCCCGGGTGCTGATGACCTCGGGGTCCAGGATCACCTCGATCAGCGTGCCCTCGGATCGGGCCAGCGCAGCCAGCAGGGCGGGCTCAAACTCGTCGGTGCGGGTGATGCGCACGCCGGCATAGCCATAGGCTCGCGCCAGCGCGGCAAAGTCCGGGTTCTTGAGTGCCGTTCCGGTCACATGCTGAGGGTACTCGCGCTCCTGGTGCATGCGGATGGTGCCAAACATGCTGTTGTTGAGCAGCACGATGATGGTCTTGCCACCGTATTGGGTGGCGGTGGCCAGCTCTTGTCCGTTCATCAAAAAGTCGCCATCGCCCGCGATGGTGAAGGCCAGCCGCCCCGTGGTGATGGCGGCTGCGATGCCGGCGGGCACGCCGTAGCCCATGGCGCCATTGGTGGGTGCCAGTTGCGTCTTGAAGCCTTTGACCAGCCCGTGGTGTTGGTAGAAGCGATGCATCCAGCTGGCGAAGTTGCCCGCCCCGTTGGTCAGCACCGCATCCACAGGCAGGTGCTTTTGCAGCGTTGCCACTACGGCCGGCATGTCGATATCGCCCGGCAGGGCTTGCGGTACCAAATTGGCGAGGTAATCGGCATGGCACGCTTCTGTCCAGTCTTCCCACACCACGTCTACCGGGGCGGTCAGCACCTCCAGCGAACGGGCTGCGGCGTTCATGGTGGCATTGATGGCCAGGTCTGCCTGGTACACGCGGTTGAGTTCCTCGGCGCTGGCGTGTATGTGCACCAGGGCTTGCCTGGGCCTGGGGGCTTCGAGCAAGGTGTAGCCGCCGGTGGTCATCTCGCCCAAACGAGGCCCGATGGCGATGACAAGATCACTGTTTTGGATGCGCTGCGCCAGTTTGGGGTTGATGCCAATACCCACGTCGCCCGCATACAGCGGGTGGTGGTTGTCAAAGGTATCCTGAAAACGAAACGCATTGCCCACAGGCAGTTTCCAGTTCTCGGCAAAACGCTGCAGGGCCTGCGCAGCTTGCACTGTCCAGCCGCCACCGCCGGCAATCACAAAGGGTTGTTTTGACTTCAACAGCATCTCACGCAACGTGCGTAAGGAGCCCGGGTCGCTCCAGGCCTCGACTGTGGCCACCCGGGGCAGGGCTTGAGGCACCGCACCAGAGGCCGCAGCGACCACGGCTTGGGTCAGCATGTCCTCGGGCAGCACCAACACCACCGGGCCGGGCCGGCCGTTCATCGCCGTGGAAAAGGCGCGCGCCACGTATTCAGGGATGCGCCGGGCATCATCAATGCGCTCCACCCGCTTGGCAAAACCCTTGGTGCTCGGCCCGAAAAAGCTCAGATAGTCGACCTCCTGAAAAGCCTCACGGTCCCGCGTGTCACTGGCCACATCACCCACAAACAAGACCATGGGCGTGGAGTCCTGAAAAGCCGTGTGCACGCCAATGGACGCATTGGTGGCTCCCGGCCCCCGGGTCACAAAACACACACCCGGGCGCCCTGTGAGCTTGCCATGGGCTTCGGCCATGAAAGCCGCGCCGCCCTCCTGGCGGTTGATGATGAACTGGATCTGAGCCCGGTGCAGATGAAAACCATCCAGCACCGCCAGGTAACTCTCGCCCGGCACACCAAACGCATGCGTTACACCTTGGGCCACAAGGCACTCCACCAGCAGGTGGCCAGCAATTTTGGTTGTCATGGTGTGATTGATCGTTGATGTTTGTGAAAGAGGTCAGGCAGGTACCGTTCGCGGCGTTGTGCGCCGCCCCACGCCCAGGGCGGCCACCACGCTCAGCAGCAACACGGCTGCCGCGCCAATCAGGGTGGCACCGTACCAGCCCCGGTCCATGAACACCCCAAAGACGACGGGCGAAATGGCAAAGCCCACATCCAGCCCCGAGTACACCATGCCGTACACCCGGCCCGTGGCGCCCTGGGGCGTGGCTTTTTTGATCATCATGTCGCGCGATGGCCCGCCGATGCCCACTGCAAAGCCGGTGCCCGCCAGTACCACCATGGTGCCCATCGCGCCAAACAGACCCAGTCCGCACAGTGCCAACAAGGCAGCCGCCGCGCTCATGGACACCGCCACCACCCGGTCGCTGCTGACTTGGCGGGTGGCGATAAAGCCACCTACAAACATGCCCACGGCCCCGCACAGCATGTAGGCAGTGAGCGTCAGGGTGGCGGCCTCAAAGCTGATGCCGTGCATGGCTTTCAGGATCGACACCGAAAAACTCTGCACCACTGCCAGCGTCATGGTGGACAACAAAAAGAAGCCAAAGCACCACCACACCACCGGCAGTTTCATGAAAGCCATGTCGTGCTCGGCGGGCGCATCAACGCGGCGTGCGACCACTTTTGTGCTCAGCTTGTCCCGCTTCAACACCAGCAGGGTCAGGATGCACGCGTACATCACAGCGGCAGCCAAGAACGCCGTGCGCCAGTGGTACAGGCTGCTGATGGTGGCAAAAAAGACCGGAGCGGCGGCCCAGCCCAGGTTACCGCTCAAACCATGGGCGCTGAAGGCGTGGCCCAGGCGCGGCCCCGAGACCCGTTGGTTCAGGATGGTGAAATCGACCGGGTGAAAGGTGGCGTTGCCCAAGCCCGCCAGCGCCGCCACCGCGAACAGGCTCGCGTAGCCATTCACCATGGAACCCAGCACGCAGGCCACAATAAAAATGCACAAGGCGCCAAACAACAAGGGCCGGGCGCCGAGCCGGTCCACCACAAAACCGGCTGAGGCCTGACCCAACCCCGACACCACAAAAAACGTCGTCATCAACAGGCCCAACTCCGAGTAGCTCAGCCCGAACTCGACCATGAACACGGGGAACAAGAGCGGCAGCATCAGGTGGGCAAAGTGCGAGCTGGCATGGGCCAGGCCAACCAGCCCAATGACGGTGGCATCCTGTCTCAAGGGGACAGCGATGGGCGGGCGGAGCGTGGCAGTGGTCATGTGACCATGGTAAAGCGGGCCGCCAGGGCTTAAATACGACAAAAAGACAATAATTAGTGAATACCTGCCAAGCCCGAGAAAATCACCTTGCGACACATCAACCCACTCAAACCCCAGCTCATTGGCAACACCGACCCCGTGGCCCCCACGCCCGAGCGTCCCGTGCGAAGCCGCTCACGCGCGTTGGTGGTGGACGCCCACTT
>CAZBKX010000322.1:0-2662 GCA_964492535.1 uncultured Rhodoferax sp.
AACCACGGCGCAATGTCCGAGCGGCGATTGACCTGATCGAGCTTGTTGGCGACCAGGAGCGTGGGTATCCCCTTGCCCAGCAGCTCCAGCACCTTGGCATCGGCTTGGTTGAACATGCCAGCTTCGACCACAAACAGGATCAAATCCACGTCACCCACCGCGCCGAGCACGGTTTTGTTGAGCGAGCGGTTCAGGGCGTTGTTGTGGCGGGTCTGGAAACCGGGGGTGTCCACAAACACAAACTGAGTGGCGCCCTGGCTGTGAATGCCGGTGATGCGGTGGCGCGTGGTTTGCGCCTTGCGCGAGGTGATGCTGATCTTCTGACCCACCAGCGCGTTCATCAGGGTCGACTTGCCGACGTTGGGCTTGCCCACAATGGCGATCAATCCGCAGCGCTGGCCTTCGACGGGGCCGCCCGGGGCGGCCACACGCATGCTCTTGAGCATGCTTTCAATATCATTTTGGCCTTCAGCCGGCGTATCCATTGCCTCGGGCGCTATTGATTTATTAGTAGTCATTTTATTGCTTTTGCCTTGAGTGTTTGCAGCATCGCAGCAGCTGCAGCCTGTTCCCCAGCACGGCGGGAGCCGCCCATGCCGCGTTCAGAAAAATTAAGTTCCACGATCTCGCATTCGACATCAAAGGTCTGCTTGTGCGCCGCCCCTTGTGTCCCCGCTACCCGGTATAGCGGCAGGTTGAGCTTGCGGGCTTGCAGCCATTCCTGCAACTCGGTCTTGGGGTCTTTGCCGATGGCCTGCATCTCGGGATTAATTTCCACCGCCTTGAAGAGTCGCTGAACCAGCGCCTGAGCGGCGGCGAAGCCAGCGTCCAGGTACACCGCGCCGATCAAGGCCTCCAGCGCATCCGCCAGAATAGAAGGCCGCTTGTGCCCGCCGGAGCGCGCCTCCCCTTCGCCCAGCCGGATGACCTCGGGCAGATTCAACTCCAGAGCCAATTGGTGCAGGGTTTCCTGCTTGACCAAATTGGCGCGCACCCGGGACAAGTCCCCTTCGGGCAAGGCACTGAGCCGCACGTACAACAAATCGGCTACCGACAGGTTGAGGACCGAGTCCCCCAAAAACTCCAGCCGCTCGTTGTGGTCAGCCGAAAAACTGCGGTGTGTCAACGCTTGGGTCAACAACGGGGCATTCACAAACTCATGCTGCAAACGACGTTGCAGCGCAATCAAACCATCATTCAATCCAATATCCTTTGTGTCCGGCCCGTTATTTGGAACGACCGGTGTATTTGAGCGTCAGGTAAGCCGGGCCCGTCAGGTGAATTTCACGCTGATAGGCAAAGCTGACGACGACTTTGCCACCCTCCTTGGTGACCTCCAGGTCTTTGCCACTTACGGAGCTGATTCTGTCGATGGCAGCGGCGTTGTCAAAAATGCTGCTCACCTCACCCACGGTGTTGCCGGCGCTGGCCTTGTTGATCGCCTTGCTCACCGCCTGGTACTCGATCACCGTGGGCACGACTTGCGCACCAATCACCCCGGCGACAGCCAGCAAACCGCCCACAATCAATAGCCCCAAAAAAGACAGACCCTGCTGCCTGGACTTGAAACGAACCGTCATAGTGATCCACTTGTCAATTGAAAGAACCGATGCGCTTGAGGCTGCTGAAGTTCATCCAGACGAAAAACGCGCGGCCCACAATATTTTTATCGGGCACAAAGCCCCAAAAACGCGAATCCAGCGAATTATCCCGGTTGTCGCCCATCATGAAATAGTGGCCCTCAGGCACCTTGCACACCACACCTTCAACACTGTAGCGGCAGTTTTGCTTGAACACAAAGTCATCTGCGCCCGGCACAAAAGCGGGCCGGTCGTCATCATTCAGGATGCCGTGCTTCTTCTCGCCCAAGGACTCCTGATACTGCTTGAAATAGCGCATGGTGTCCTGGTCAAAGAACTCGGGCAAAGCCACCGTTTCAATGACCTTGCCGTTGATGCTCAAGCGCTTGTTCAGGTAAGCCACCTCGTCACCGGGGATACCCACCACGCGCTTGATGTAATCCAGGCTGGGTTTGGGCGGGTACCTGAACACCATCACATCGCCACGCGCAGGTGCAGTGCCCTCGGTGATCTTTTTGTTGATCACCGGCAGGCGCACACCGTAGTGGAATTTATTGACCAGAATCAGATCTCCCACCAGCAGCGTCGGAATCATCGAGCCCGATGGAATCTTGAAGGGCTCAAACAAAAAAGAGCGTAGAAAAAACACAGCCATGATCACCGGGAACAGGCCCGCAGTCCAGTCCAGCCACCAAGGCTGGGCCAGCAGCCGACCCTGCGCCGCTGTCACGTCGTCATCGACCTGGTTGATCCCGAGCTTGCCGAGCTCATCCCGGCGCCGAACGGCCTCGGCCACCATCAGGGCAGCAGCTTGGCGTCGCTGGGGCAGAAAGTAGTAGCGCTCTGCCAGCCAGTACACCCCGGTGACCACTGTTGCCAAAAATAGCAACAAGGCAAAGTTGCCTTCGACCATGCCGAAGTACCAGGCCCCGACGTAGCCAACAAAGGCCGCGAGAATAAAAGAGGTTAAAACTTGCATTAGCCGTCCACCTGCAAAATAGCGAGAAATGCCTCTTGCGGCACCTCGACCGATCCGATTTGCTTCATGCGTTTTTTACCTTCTTTTTGTTTTTCCAGCAGCT
>CAZBKX010000323.1:0-2376 GCA_964492535.1 uncultured Rhodoferax sp.
CAGGGCCTGGCTGGCGGTCAGGGTGTCCACCTTGGTCAACTCACGATAGGTGCCGTTGTTCAGGGCACCTGCCTCGCGCACCACGATCAAGGCTTTGGCTTCGTCCTCGCTCAGGTGCAGGTCTTTGAACTGGGCCAGCCAGGCAATGTCTTCCGCGCCCAAGAAGTGGTGGAAGAAATAACGCGCCACAAACTGATCGTTACCCCGATCGGACTCAAACAAGGGCGGTGTCAGGCCCGCTTGCTCCATGCTTTCGCGCATGACGCGGATGCCGCTGCCTTTGGTTTCGGCCAGTCGGGTGTCGTACAGGGCGGCGGCAATCTTGGGGTTGCGCAATTGGGAGCCGGGTTCACCCAGGTGGTCTTGCGACTTGAGCGAGAAGCCGGGGTTGCGAATCTCCAGCCGGTTGGCGTAGCGGATGATTTGCACCGGGCTGTGGCTGCGGTAGCTGCGGTGCATGAGGGCGTTAACCAACGCCTCGCGAATCACCCGCAGGGGAATAGCCGGTTTGTCTTGCCGCTGCAGGTCGCCCTCTTCCAGCGCAAAGCCCTTGGGCAGGTCATCCAGAATGGCAGCCTGGGCACGGCGCACCAAACGCAAGAGCGGGTCGCGCAGGTCAATGGTGTCAAAGCGTCGATCCGGGTGGGGCACCCATTCCCGGCCTGGCACGCGGATGTAGTCCACCCGCATCATGGGGAAGCAGCGGCGCAGCGCTACCGGTTTGCCAAACAGCATGAGTCCGGCCACCGTGGGCTGCCAAGCCTCGGGGTTGGAGCTTTGCGGATTGCGCCTGATACAGCCCAGGGATTGCAGCAGGTCTTCGTCGCTCCACCGCAATTCTTCGGCATCGGGGTTGGCCTCGGCGCGGGACTGGCGGTAATCGGCGATGGCTTCGGGTTGCAGGTCTTCCAGACTTGCATCGGCTACCAGTGTGGCGTCAAAACTTTCCGTTTGGCGGCCTTGGTAAAAGACGGCCAGATCGTCATCAGTGCAGTGCTGGTCGGTGCTGCTGATGCGCCTGTAAGCGCCTTTGGGCAGGCCTTGGGCCTTGAAAAAGATCGGCTTGTCTTGCGGCTGCGCCTCGGGCACATGCACCACCAGCACAGCTTTGCCTTGAATGGTTTCGGTGTTGATCTCCACGCGCACCGGCTGGTTAAATGTGTTGCGGCATTGGGTAGCGATTTCGGTGCCCAGCTTTTCGGGTTGGGCAATGCCCTCGACCTCATAGGCGGGGAACAAGGCCATTTCTTCTCGCACCACGCCCAACAGTAGCCAGCCACCACCCAAGCCTGGCTCGTTGGCAAAAGCGCAGATGGTTTCCAGTATCGATTTGCCCGCTTCCGAGGCCCGTTTGGCCTCTATGTGCTCGTTTTCATCGAGGAGGTTCAGGCTTTCGAGCAGTTCAAGGGCTGTCACGAGGTTACCTCTTGCAGTAGACGAACGATTTCTGCCTCGGCCAGTTTCAGCTCGGCATCAATCTCTTCCAGCGAACGCGGTGGCGTGAAGCGGTAGAAGTAGCGGTTGAAATTGATTTCGTAACCGACCTTGGTTTTTGCATGGTCGATCCAGGCATCGGCAACATGCAGGCGAACTTCGCGCTCGAAGTAGGCTTGCACGTCTTCTTTGAGCGGCACGTTTTCAAAATCACGCAGCTTGGGGTCGGCCTCGTGCTCGATCTTGGTACCCGTTTTTTTGACGATAACGGCTTCAGCTTTGGGGTCGATCTCGGTGAAGGCTTCGCGGAAGACCTTGGATTGAGTGGCGCGCCATTTGCTTTCACGATGCTTGAGGATGGCTTGGACCTGCTTCCAGATAGCATTCCAATCGCGACTGGGCTCACGCCCAATTACTTTGTCGATGGCTTGCAGGTCATTGAGCAGGTCTGGGCAGGCATCCAGGAAGCGCTCTTTGTTTTCAAGGCTGATCTGAAATGTCAGTCGCAAAGGCCGTTCAATGGTCAGGCGGTTGTAGCCAAAGTCGGCGTTGTCAAAAACCTTGCTGGTTTCGCTGCCACGCGGCATGTCGCCGTACTCGCGTACGATGTCGGTGATGTGGGCATCAGAAAATTCGCGACGCTTGTCGCCCAAGCTGCGGCGCAGCGGCTGCCAACGCTCGCGTGCGTCGATGAGGTGGATTTTGCCTTTGCGCCGCGCCTCTTTTCGGTTGGTCACGATCCAGATGTAGGTGCCAATGCCGGTGTTGTAAAACATCTGCTCCGGCATGGCGACGATGGCTTCCAGGCAGTCTTTTTCAATGATCCATTTGCGGATTTCACTCTCGCCAGAACCGGCGCCACCCGTGAACAAAGGCGAGCCGTTAAAAACAATGGCCTGTCGAGAACCATCGAGATTCTTCGCCGGGTTAACGTCCTCAAAC
>CAZBKX010000324.1:0-9962 GCA_964492535.1 uncultured Rhodoferax sp.
TGGGCATCACTCCTGCATCAAAGATGTCCTGCGACCGCTCGGACTTCAATGAGCGGATGCAGGGTGTGGCCATTTTGTTGAGCACCAGCGTGCCGGTCTCCTTGGCCTGCACGATGGCGTTTTTGTAATTGGCGTGCCCGGGACTCTCAAGGCAGCTGACAAACCGGGTGCCCATCTGCACGCCTTCGGCGCCCAGTGCAAACGCTGCGGCCATGCCCCGCCCGTCGCAAATGCCGCCGGCTGCGATCAGCGGCAGAGCGGTGCGGGCACGAATGGCCTGAAGCAGCACCAGGGTCGACACCTCTTCGGGGTTCTTGAATCCGCCGCCTTCGGCCCCTTCAACCACCAAGCCGTCAATGCCGGCGTCTACACACTTCATCGCGGCGTCCACTGTGGGCACGGCGTGGTAGACCACAATGCCGGCGTCTTTCAGGGGGGCGATGAACTTGGCGGGGCTGCCGGCCGAGGTAGTGACAAACTTGACGCCCGAGGCACACACAAAGCGCAGCATGGCGTCGTCTTTCAGAAACCGGATGGGCAGGTTCACGCCAAACGGCAGGCCCAGAGCGCTCATCTGGGTGATCTCGGCCTGGCAGTTGGCGGTCTCGCCCGACGAGGTCTCGATGATGCCCAGCCCGCCCGCGCGGGACACGGCGGACGCCAGGGTGGTGCGGGCAATCCAGCCCATGGGGGCCTGGAGGATGGGGTATTTGGCGCCGGTGTGGGCAAGGACACGGTTCATGGTGTGGGTGCAAGTAAAAAGCGCATGGTGCCGCCATTTATCTCATTGGCCTGTCTTGTTTGTGTCAACAGTCCAAACGCGAGTGCTGTCCCGACAAGGCGCGGAAATCCCCGCCCCATGGCGGTGTCACGGGACCGTGAAACAATGCGTTCATGCCGAATTTATCCGCCTTCATCGCCCCCTCCCGCTTCACCGACCCGGCCGCCGCGCTGGCCAAGGCGCGTGAAATCTATGATGCCAGCATTGCCCACCTGCGCGAGGCCATGCAGCGCTTTGTGGCGGGGGACGACTTGCCCGGCCATGTGCGTGCCTGCTACCCCTTTGTGCGGGTGCAGACTGATACCGTCTCGCGCCTGAATTCTGCCCAGGTGTCGCACTTGAGTTATGGCTTTGTGGCCGGACCGGGCCGGTTCGAGACCACCCTGAGTCGGCCTGACCTGTACGCCAGCTACTACCTGGAGCAGTTCACCCTGCTGCTCAAAAACCACCAGGTGGAGCTGGAGGTGGGCACCAGCACCCAGCCCATCCCCGTGCATTTTTCGTTTGCCGAGCATGACCATATTGAAGGCAGCCTGAGCGCCGAGCGGCGCCAGCTGATGCGCGATGTGTTTGATTTGCCCGACCTGGCGGCCATGGACGATGGCATTGCCAATGGCACCCACGAGCCGCGCCCGGGTGAGCCACAGCCCTTGAGCCTGTTCACCGCGCCCCGGGTGGACTATTCGCTGCACCGCCTGCGCCACTACACCGGCACGGCGCCCGAGCATTTTCAGAACTTTGTGTTGTTCACCAACTACCAGTTCTATATTGACGAGTTTGTGCGCTTGGGCCATGAGGCCATGGCAGACCCGGCCAGTGAGTACATGGCGTTTGTTGAGCCCGGCAACGTGGTGACTCGCCGTGTCGGTACGGTGGTAATGGTGGGCGATGAGCTGGGCAAAGTGCCCCCGCGACTGCCACAAATGCCCGGCTACCACTTGGTGCGCGCCGATCGCAGCGGCATCACCATGGTCAACATTGGTGTGGGCCCCAGCAACGCCAAGACGATTACCGACCACATCGCCGTGCTGCGCCCGCATGCCTGGATCATGCTGGGCCACTGCGCCGGGCTGCGCAACACCCAGCAGCTGGGTGACTATGTGCTGGCCCACGGCTATGTCCGCGAAGACCATGTGCTGGACGAAGAGTTGCCGCTGTGGGTGCCGATTCCGGCGCTGGCGGAGATCCAAGTGGCGCTGGAGTCTGCGGTGTCGGATGTCACGCAACTTAAAGGGCCCGAGTTGAAACGCATCATGCGCACCGGCACCGTGGCCTCTACCGACAACCGCAACTGGGAGCTGCTGCCCGATAACGGGCCGCAGCGCCGCTTCAGCCAGAGTCGGGCCGTGGCGCTGGACATGGAGAGCGCCACCATTGCCGCCAATGGCTTCCGGTTTCGGGTGCCCTACGGCACGCTCTTGTGTGTGAGTGACAAGCCGCTGCACGGCGAAATCAAGCTCCCTGGCATGGCCAACCAGTTCTACCGCGAGCGGGTGGATCAGCACTTGCGCATTGGTATGCGCGCCATTGAGCTGCTGCGCCAGGAGCGGCTGGACCAGTTGCACAGCCGCAAGCTGCGCAGCTTTGCCGAGGTGGCGTTTCAGTAGGCCGCAGGCGCTTTTTTCGATGAATTTAGAGAAAAACAACCTCTGGCCGGCGAATCTCTTGCCTAGAATGCTTCTTTTTGTATAGCGTTCAGCTCAGGCCTGGCGCGGTTTGACCTTCGACGCCGCCAGCTTGGCGTGGGTGCGCGCGACCTCCACATCGGCGTCAAACGCCAGCGCCACGCCCATGCGGCGCTTCACAAAACTCTCGGGTTTGCCAAACAGGCGCAGGTCGGTGTTGGGCACACGCAAGGCTTCTTCCACGCCATCAAACACGATGCCCACCGCGTCCACACCGCCATAAATCACGGCGCTGGCGCCCGGCGTGCGCAAGGCCGTGTTGACCGGCAAGCCCAGAATGGCGCGGGCATGCAACTCGAATTCGCTTTGTGCCTGGGTGGTGAGCGTCACCAGGCCGGTGTCATGTGGGCGGGGCGAGACTTCGCTGAACCAGACGTCATCGCCTTTGACGAACAGCTCCACACCGTACAGGCCCAGCCCGGAGGGTCGGCCGTCCAGGCCGATGCCGAGGTTGTCGGTCACGGCCTTGGCAATCTCGCGGGAGCGGGCCAGCGCCCGGGCGGGCATGGGGTGCGGCTGCCAGCTTTCTACATAGTCGCCACTGACCTGAATGTGGCCAATGGGCTCGCAAAAATGGGTTTCGATCTGACTATTGGCACCCACTGCGCGCACGGTGAGTTGGGTGATCTCGTAGTCAAAGTCAATGAAACCTTCCACAATGACCCGTCCGGCGCCCACGCGGCCACCGGCCATGGCGTAGTCCCAGGCGGCTTTCACGTCAGCCGGGCCGTCGATTTTGCTTTGGCCTTTGCCGGACGAACTCATCACCGGCTTGATGATGCAGGGGTAGCCGATGCCGGGGCTGCTCACCCCATCGATGGCGGCCTGCAGTTCGGCCAGGGAGTCGCAAAATTGATAGGGGCTGGTGGGCAGGCCCAGGGTTTCAGCGGCGAGCCGGCGGATGCCTTCCCGGTCCATGGTCAGGCGAGCGGCGCGGGCGGTCGGTATCACGCGCACCCTACCTTCGGCCTCCAGTTCTTCCAGCGTGGGGGTGGCAATGGCCTCAATCTCGGGCACCACCAGATGCGGCCGCTCAGCCTCGATGAGTGCCTTGAGTTGCGCCGGGTCGCTCATGGTGATGGTGCGCGCATGGTGCGCCACTTGCTGGCCGGGGGCGTTGTCGTAGCGGTCCACGGCGATGGTCTCCACGCCCAGGCGCTGCAGGGCAATGAGCACTTCTTTGCCCAGCTCGCCGCTGCCCAGCAGCATGACTTTGGTGGCGTGAGGGGAGAGGGGCGTGCCGAGAGTGGTCATAGAGGTGCGCGGTGAGGCGTCGGGTGAGGCTGAAGGTCAAGCCAGGTCGTCAGGCCTGCGCGCAGGGGCTTGGGTGACAATCCGGCCATGGAAAAAGCGATTTTATCGGTACACAACTTGAGCAAGCGCTACGGTGACGCCACTGTCGTGGATGGCTTGTCATTTGATATTGCCCCTGGCGAGTGCCTCGGGGTCATTGGCCCCAATGGGGCCGGCAAAACCACCACCATCCGCATGTGCTTGGGTCTGACCGCGCCGGACGGCGGCTCCCTGAGTTACTTTGAGCGCGCGCAAGGCGGCGATGCCCTGCAAATGCCGGTGGACGCCCTGGCTATCAAGGTTCAGATCGGTGTGGTGACCCAGATGGACACGCTGGACCCCGACTTCACCTGTGCCGAGAACCTGCTGGTCTATGGACGTTACTTTGGCATGAAGGACACTCAGATCCGCGAGCGCATTCCGGCGCTGCTGGAGTTTGCCTCGCTCACCGCCAAGGCGCAGGCCAGGCCGGGCGAGTTGTCCGGCGGCATGAAGCGCCGCCTGAGCCTGGCCCGCGCCCTGGTCAACAACCCGCGCCTGTTGCTGCTGGACGAGCCCACCACCGGGCTGGACCCGCAGGCCCGCCACCTGATGTGGGAGCGACTGCAACTGCTGCTGGCCGAGGGCAAGTCGATTTTGCTCACCACCCACTTCATGGACGAGGCCGAGCGCCTGTGCTCGCGCCTCCTGGTGCTGGACCATGGCCGCAAAATTGCCGAAGGTACGCCACGTGATTTGATTGCCCAGCATCTGGAGCCCGATGTGGTGGAGGTGTATGGCACGGGCGCATTGACGCTCATGGATGATGCCCCGCTCAAAGCGCTGGCAGCCCGGGTAGAGGTGAGTGGCGAAACCGTATTCTTCTACACAGTGGATGCCAAGCCCCTGCTGCAGGCGCTCACGGCCCATCCGCAACTGCGCACGCTGCACCGGCCCGCGAACCTGGAGGATTTGTTCCTCAAACTCACTGGCCGCCAAATCAGGGAAGACGCTTAATTACTATGAAAAAAGAAGTTGCTCAGGCAATGGATGTGCCGGCTAGAGGCCAAAAAGGCTTGTCAATTTGGCGCAAACCCCAACTCTCGCTGCGGTTTTGGCCGGTGTTTTTGCGCAACTTGCTGGTGTGGAAAAAACTGGCCATCCCCAGTCTGGTGGGCAATATTGCCGAGCCACTGATGTGGCTGGTGGCCTTTGGCTACGGCATGGGGGCGCTCATTGGCGAGGTGAATGTGAGCGGTGTGCCGGTGCCCTACATCCTGTTTTTGGCCAGTGGTTCCATTTGCATGAGCGCCATGCAGGCCGCCAGTTTTGAGGCGCTGTACTCGGCTTTCTCGCGGATGCATGTGCAAAAAACATGGGACGGCATCATGAACGCGCCCGTCAATCTGGACGACATCGTGCTGGCCGAGATGCTGTGGGCGGCGTTCAAGTCGCTGTTCACCGTGACGGCCATTCTGGGCGTGATGCTGGTGCTGCAAATCAGCCACAGCCCCAAGCTGTTGGTGGCTTGGCCGGTGTTGCTGGGGGTTGGCATCACCTTCAGCTGCATTGCGCTGATCTTCAACGCGCTGGCCAAGGGCTATGACTTTTTCACCTACTACTTCACCTTGTTTCTCACCCCGATGATGTTTTTGAGCGGCATTTTCTTTCCGCTGGATCAGTTGCCCCCCGTCGTGCAGATGATCTCCATGTGGTTGCCGCTGACCAATGCCGTGGAGCTGGTGCGCCCGCTCTTCATGGGCGAATGGCCTGCTCAGCCCCTGCGTCATGCCGGTATATTGGTGGCCTATGCCGTGGGTGGCTTCTGGGTGGCCCTGGCGCTGACCCGCAAGCGCTTTCGGGCCTGAGTTGATGCCTGATTCCGGGCCGATTTGTTGTCTGGTTTCACCGACAGCGTCACTTGGTAGGAGGTTGGTCGCTTATTGCGGCGGCTGTGCACACCATCCTGCCGCAGGGTTGCGCGCCCAGTTTTCAAGTTGTGCCCAAAGCCACTGCAGACCATCGCGTGAGTTGGGCTGCTCCGTGGCGAGGCCATGGTCCGCGCGCGGCAGACGCAGATCACACCAGGGAGCCGACCGGTTGCGGGCTTGTTGCCCAAAGCGCTCATAAGCCTGGATGGGCACGAGTGCGTCGGCCCCACCCCACGCCCGCAGCAAGGGCCAGGGCGCGTCCAGCAGAGGCTGCGCCAGAGGCCACTGCCAGAAGCCTCGCCAATACGCCAATGTGCGTCCCTCAAACACCGTGTTGGCGCTGGCGTCCGAGGCTTGAGCCTCACCTAGCTGTTGCCAGGCGGCACCGTGCCCAAGTCGAATCGATTGAAGTTCGCCAGCTTCGCGAGGATCAAGTCCGGGGGCCGAGATCATCACCACACCCGCCAGGGCCGGCACGCTCCCCGCCAGGGACGGCAGCAGTTCCGCGCCTTCGGAAATACCCACCAAGAGCGTGGGTAATCCGGGCGCTTGTGTGTTTGTGATGGGCCAGCGAGTGAAGTGCGCCTGCAAGGCGGCCTGGGCGTGGTCTCGCCAGGCAGACAAGGTGTCGCTCTGGACAAAAGCGGGGCTGCACTGCGCCCCCAGACCCGCCAAGATATCCACGCCGGGCTTGTGCAGCACCAGCAATTCGGCATGCAGCAGGCCCGCAAAATACCGGGGCGCCACCGGCCCCCAACCGGTGCAGCCGGAGCCGGGGATCACCACCACGCGGTAGCGCGTCGGTGGGGCCAGCGCCGGGCGTTTCAGCACCGTGAGGGTCACGTCGCTGTGCCCGCCGGGCAAAGCGGTTCGTACCCATTCGGGCGGCAAGGCCTGTGCGTCAGTCTGGGGGCCTGTGTCAGCACCCCAGGCCTTGCCCGGTGTGGCCACGGTCAACCCACCTGCCAAGCTGACCGCCAACACCAGCGCGTGGAAGCGAGCGTGCATGGGCGCCGGATTTAGCGGTTTGTCGGGTCCAGGCAAGACACGGGAACTAACTAAGGCTTTCAGCGCAGGATCATGACCTGCTCAGCCGGCTGCTGGGGCTGGCCCTGCAGACGCATGGTTCTGTATTGCCCTGGCACAACGTCCACCTCGGAGCGAACGCCCCGGGCCATGTTGGGGTCCGAGAAACCCAGTTGGTCGGTGAACTGGTCGTACACGCTTTGGGCCAGGCTTTGCGATGTCTCGCGCATCACTTTGGCCCGGTTGGGTGGCAAGACATCGCCCCGGTTCGACAAAATCTTGGTGTCGTTGCCTGCGCCCTGCGCCGAGAACGCTGCCTTGATCTCATAGGTCTTGGTGTTGATCAGCGAGAAGTCCGCCAGCAAGTCCAGGCCATACTGCATGGTGGCACTGGTGGTGCCCTGCAGCGGCGAGAACTGGTCGCGAAACTCGACGTGCGACAGGGTGCCAAACAGCACGAAGTCTGCGCCACTGAATTCACCCTTTTTGATCCGCGCGATGATGTCTTTCACCTCCGGCTGTCGCACCGGCTTGGCTACCTTGCCGGTCTGGAGCTGGTTCAATGCCTGCTCGGCCTTGGTTGGCTGGGGGTTGCCGGCATCAAAGCCTTTGCCTTGCACCAATTTGAAGGCGGTGCCCCTGAGCAAGGCGCCCTTGATGTCGTTGGTGAACGAGCCCAATTCGCGCTGGGCAATGTAGCTGTAGTTGCCTGCCACATAGGCGCCGCTGGCCTGGTAGCTGCCTGACGCGCTATAGCGGTTGGCCTGGACTTGACCGCTTTCCTTGTAGGTGGCGGCCTCAAAGTACTCCGACACGGCCTGGGTGTAGGCCAAATCGGTCACGGCAATGCGCGGCACGGGTTGCGCGTGGCTTGTCGTCATCAGGCTGGAGAGGATTAGGGCGGTAAGGGTCGGGATAAAGGTGCGTCTTTGCATGGTGGGGTCCTGTTTCAGCGCTTGCTGGTTTTGCGGATTTCTTTTTCGTCCTGCCATTCGATGGAGCCTTCTTCCACATCAATCATCTTGAGTGTGAACTTGTAGAACACATCTTTGGTGGTGTTGCTTTGTTTGACGATGCTGGTCAATTCGCCTTCCAGGGTGTACTTGGCCGCGGTCATCTTGCCGACCTTGGCGGTGCTGCTTTGCTTGTACAGGCCACTCTGGTTTTGGCGCTGGAGCTCGTCAACGCCTTGCTGCATCTCGGCAATCGAGCGCACAAAACGCACCTTGCCCGACTTGACCAGCGTCGTCTGGATGGAGTTCATGACGTTGGTGGTGTCGATGTATTCACTGGTCTTGTTCTTGACGGTCGAAATGGTGACGGTCGGGCGGCCCTGGAAGATGCCGGTTTCCAGCAGGCTGCCCACCATCTTCTCGGCAATCATCTGCAGATCGGTCGAGCCGAATTCGTTGGTGACCAACTCCACGCCTTTGGCGTCACCGTAGTTCACTTGGCGGTCCAGACGGATCACGGGAGACGACACAATGTTGCGAGTTTCGCAGGCAACCAGGGTCACAGAGGCGCACACCAAGAGTGCGGATTTAATCAGGCGGGACATTTTTTTTCCTTGAATGTTTGAAGGTGTTCGGGGGTAATCGGTCGCGGTGGGGCTCAGCGCAATTCGACGTTCATTTCCAGGCGGAAGTCTGTCGCCACCGACGATGGCGCCACGCTCTTGACGGTTTGCTGGCCTTGGCCCATCAGGGTCATTTGTTTCCACGATTCGCCGTCGCCCACCTGGTTGCCGATGTTGTCCAGCCAGCGGTAGCGGTAGAACACGGTGCGGTCGGTGTTGCCGATGTTGAACAGATCGGTCTGGATAATCAGGATGTCGTTGCGCCGCACCGCTCGTATCTCGGACACGCGCACGCCGTTGGCGTCGCCGCGCAAGGCGACCTTGGCCGCTACGGCCGGTGATGTGCTCGGGTCATGTTGGGCAAAGGCGCTCAGCGCCAGCGTGGTGCTCAGGGCCAATAGCAGTTTTTTTGCGGTCTTCATGGCTTGGGTTTCTCTGTGTCGGTTAAAGGGTGGGTTTAACAGTTGCTGCAGTCACCGGCTTTTTGACGGGCCGATTGGGTGCTGGTTTGGTTTTTGCGGGTACTACAGCGGCAGGGGCAGCCGGTGCTGGCTTGGCCTCTACAGCAGCCGCTACAGGCTGGGCGGCCAGACGACCAAAATTGCCCACATCGCCCACGACCACGTTCTGGTTGTACAAACGCAGTGGCACCAGCGCATATTGACCACTCACGGCGACATTGACATTGAAATCACGGCCATTGATGACGACCTTGTGCTCGCCCTCCGGCAAGTAACCCCGGGCCACATACACCCGGCCGGGCAGCATGCGCCACAAGCGGTCATCGGCTTGTTCGGTCACGGCGGAGGCAATTGAGCCCACGACTGCGCCCAGCAGGCCCGCATTCTTTTGCAATTGATCCTGCATCACGCCTTTGACTACAGCACGTGTCACGCCCCGCAACACCATGCCAGGCATCTCGTCCCTCAGGGCCCGACGCGCCATCACATTGACGTCCACCACTTTCTCAAGCTTGAAGTCCCGGCCTGACGCGCTCAGCAGACTCAAGACCGGGTCGATAGACGGCTCAATGGTTGGGTAAGAAATACTGACGGTGCGAATGCCGCCACCCACCGGCACGGGCAAGGTGAATGCCTTGGGTTTGCGGGCCGGGGCGTCGCCGGCTTCCACCACAAACAGCACATCCGTCATGCGCTGGCGGCGTTTGTGCGTAAAGCTGGTGCGGTCATCCAGACCGCGCAAGCCTTCTTCAAGCACGCCGGTCTCCGGCTTGAGTTCAATCGCCTTGCGGTAGCCTGGGGCGGCCAGGCCTGGCTCGTTCAAGACTTCATACAAGAAGCCGGCCAGGTAATGGCTCAAGGCATTCTGGTAACCATTCTTGAGGGCCAGCACCTCGGGGTCGTTGAGCGTTTCAACCGGGTAGCCGTTGATTTCCTTGCCGCTGGTTTTTGCGCCTTTGGTTTTGGCTTCTTCTTCGGCGGCGCTGGTTTCCTTGGCGCGGAACTCGGCAATGACCGCCTCGCGTTCGTGGGTGCGTTTGATGTCGACGCGTGCGTTGTCCATGTCACCCGCAGCCACCCGGTTCAGGGCCAGGCGGGTGGTGAGCCAGACTTTTTCATAATCCTGGCCTTCGTACACCTTGAGGCGCTCACTGATGGTGGCGGCACCCAGGGTTGACAGCAATTTTTCAGGATTGGTCTTGGCAGCGGCTTCCCACTCCTTGACCTTGA
>CAZBKX010000325.1:0-2117 GCA_964492535.1 uncultured Rhodoferax sp.
CCGGGTACGCGTAGGCCAGCGGCACTCGGATGCCACCATTCATCACTGCCATAGCAGTGATGATGCCCCAGCACCCAAACACCATAAATTTGAATGCCTGGAGGGTGCGGCCCTTTTTATAGAGCGTCAAACCGATCACCGCAGCCAGCGACATCAGCACCGGGCCGAGAATGCGGAACTTTTGTTCCGGTGTTGTCGCAAAGAGGATGCCGAGGTAAATACCCTCGCCCACCAGAATGAGCAGGATGAATCTGTTGATGAACGACGACGAGGGTGCCCAATTCAGGGAGGTCAAGTCTTGCCCTTCGCCGGGCGGCGCCTTGGGGGGAGAAGAAAGCTTTGAATCCATACAGCCTACGTGCGGGTAGTTCTCTTGTTGTATTTCGACTTCTGTCTCCCGATCCGTGTCGTCTGGACAGGGGCTTGCTGCGGTTCAGAGCCGCAACGGCACCTGCCTTACTTTAAATCACTTGGCCCGCAAGTCCGGTCTATTTGATTTTGGAGGGTTTAGCGTCAGGCCCCCAGCAACTCCCAGCGCTCCATCGCGACAAGTAGCTCATCGTCAATTTGCGCGCTGCGGGTCGCCAGCTTCAGGGCGCGCGTGTTGTCGATGGCATACAGGCTGCCGTCGGCCAGCGCGTTGGTGATGTCCTTTTGCTCGGCTTCCAGCGCGCTGATGATGCCTGGCAGACCGTCCAGCTCGCGTTGCTCCTTGAAGCTGAGTTTGCGGGTCTTGGACGCCGGTGCGGCGCTTGCCACGGGTGCCAGCGGCAGGGCTGCCGCGCTGACGGAAGGCGCTTGTTTGGCTGCCTGGTCGCGCTCGTAGTGGAAGGCCTTGGCGCCTTTTTGGCCACGGCTCTGGGCGATCTCATTGGCGCGTTGGGTCTGGATCAGCCAGTCGCTCACGCCACCTTCGTATTCGCGCCACTTGGCATCGCCCTCATAGGCAATGGTGCTGGTGACCACGTTGTCCAGAAAGGTCCGGTCATGGCTGACCAAAAACACCGTGCCGTCGTAGTTTTGCAGCAGGTCTTCCAGCAGCTCCAGGGTGTCGATATCCAGGTCGTTGGTGGGCTCGTCGAGTACCAGCACGTTGGCCGGCCGGGCAAACAGGCGCGCCAGCAGCAGCCGGTTGCGCTCGCCACCGGAGAGGGACCGTACGGGTGAGTTGGCGCGTGCCGGGGAGAACAAGAAGTCGCTCAGGTAGCTTTTGACGTGCTTTTTCTGGTTGCCAATCTCGATCCACTCGCTGCCGGGGCTGATGAAGTCCTCCAGCGTGGCGTCCAGATCGAGCGCGTTGCGCATCTGGTCAAAGTAGGCCACCGAGATATTGGCGCCTTGGCGCACGGTGCCCCAGGGGCTGTGGCCGGAGTCAGGCGGTGGTGCGTTGGCGGGCGCCGGGTCGGGCTGGAGTTGACCCAAAATCAGCTTGAGCAGGGTGGTCTTGCCGGCGCCATTGGGGCCCAGCAAGCCAATCTTGTCGCCACGCAGGATGGTGACCGAGAAATCGTGCACGATTTTGCGCTCACCAAATGACTTGGATACATGCGTGAGTTCAGCCACTAATCTGCCGCTCTTGTCGCCGCTGGCCACGTCCATGTTCACGCTACCCACCACATCGCGGCGTGCCTGGTGTTTGGCGCGCAACTCGCCCAGGCGCACGATGCGGGCCTGCGCCCGGGTGCGCCGGGCCTCCACGCCCTTGCGAATCCAGATTTCTTCTTGCGCGAGCAGCTTGTCGGCGCGGGCGTTGATGACGGCTTCTTGTGCCAGTTGCTCCTCTTTTTGAAGCAGGTAAGCGGCGAAATTACCCGGGTAGGACAACAATTGACCCCGATCCAGCTCCACAATGCGCGTGGCCACGTTGTCCAGAAAAGACCGGTCGTGGGTGATGGTGATGATGGAGCCCTTGAACTCGACCAACAGACCTTCCAGCCACTCGATGGAATCCAGGTCCAGGTGGTTGGTGGGCTCGTCCAGCAGCAGCACATCGGGCTGCGCCACCAAGGCTTGCGCCAACGCCACGCGCTTCTTGGTGCCGCCCGACAGGGTGCTGACAATGGCTTGCGGGTCCAGGTGCAGGCGTTGCAGCGTCTCGGTCACGCGCTGCTCCCAGT
>CAZBKX010000326.1:0-1597 GCA_964492535.1 uncultured Rhodoferax sp.
CGCACAGGAACCCACCGTACCCTACAGAACGGGCACCCCAACTCGATTCAAAGGAGGTTCAACGAAGCCGGCGTGCTCAGCCGGTGAATGCGACCGTCGGGTTGCCGACACCGGATTTAAACGGAAACTGAAAGCCGTTCACACCAAGCGCAGCCCCTCGCTGCCCAACGTGCCCACCATGGCCGAGGCAGGTGTGGCAGGCTATGAATTTGTCGGCTGGCACGGCATTGCGGTGCGCGCCGGCACGCCTGCACCCATCATTGAAAAACTCAACAGCACCTTAAATGCCATCTTCAACGAGCCTGCCTTCCACAAGAAATGGGAAGCCCTTGGCACGCCTGTGGTGGGTGGCACGGCGGCGGCGTTTGGCGACTTGATCAAAAAAGAATCCGTACGGCTGGGCAAAGTTGTGAAAGATGCAGGCGTCACCATGGACTGATGAGCCGCTGGAGGCTCAGGCCTTCAAGTACTCTGCTTTGGTGCCCAGCCAGCGCTGCACATGCTGCTCGGCCAGCGCCGGGTACTGGTCAAGCATGATCGGGGCCAACTCGCGCGCCCACTCCAGCAGCGCAGTGTCCGTAGCCAGATCCGCAAAACGCAACAGGGCCGCCCCCGACTGACGCGCGCCCAAAAATTCACCGGGTCCGCGAATTTCCAGGTCCCGCCGGGCAATCTCAAAGCCGTCATTCGTCTCCGCCATGGCTTTCAGGCGCGCGCGGGCAGTTTCACCCAGACGCGGCGCATCCCCCGTGGAATACAGCAGCACGCAGGCCGACGCTGCCGCCCCGCGCCCTACCCGCCCGCGCAACTGGTGCAACTGGCTCAAACCAAAACGCTCAGCGTGCTCAATCACCATCAGCGAGGCGTTGGGCACATCCACCCCCACCTCAATCACCGTCGTGCTGACCAGCACGCCCATGGCGCCGCTGGTAAACAGAGCCATCACGGCCTTTTTTTCCGCCACCGGCATGCGCGAATGCAGCAAGCCCACCCTCAGCGGCGAGCCGTCGGGCCCGGCAATACCCTGCAACGCCTCGCTCAACTGGGCGTGCGTCTCGGTGGCGTTGGTCAGGTCCAGCGCCTCGCTTTCCTCAATCAGCGGGCACACCCAGTAAATTTGGCGCCCCTCGCGCAACTGCGCGCGAATGCGCTCGATCACCTCGTCGCGCCGGGCGTCGTTCACCACTTTGGTGATGATGGGCGTGCGCCCGGGCGGCAGCTCGTCGATGGTGGACACATCCAGGTCGGCGTAGTAGCTCATGGCCAGGGTGCGGGGGATGGGGGTGGCCGTCATCATCAGCAAATGCGGCTCCAGCGGAGCCGCTGGCTCGCCGGGCTCATCAGAGCGCTGATCGGGTGGGAAGGAGGCAGTGCTGGGGCCGCGATGGGCATCGTTGGCGTTGGGCTCGGGCTCCAGCGGCACGCTGTGCAAGTGGAGCTTGCTGCGCAGGGCCAGGCGCTGGGCCACGCCAAAGCGGTGCTGCTCGTCAATGATGGCCAGCGCTAACTGATGAAACACCACTTTGTCCTGAATAAGCGCGTGGGTGCCCACCACCAGCCCGGCTTCGCCACTGGCGATCAGCGCCAGCATCTCGCG
>CAZBKX010000327.1:0-3299 GCA_964492535.1 uncultured Rhodoferax sp.
TGCGTTCCATGAAACAGCGCTACAAGTCTGATGATGCGGCGGCGGACATGGGGACGCACCGGGACACACTGAACGAAGATCAGATCGACGCCATGGCCGCGCACCTGAATGTCAAACGCGAGGAGGTCATCGAGATGGAAACACGCCTCTCCGGTGGCGACGTGTTGTTGGATCCAAGCCCTTCAGACGACGGCGAAGACGCTTACGGCCCGATTGCCTACCTGACCGACACCCGCCATGAGCCTACGGCCATGATTGAGGCGCACGAGCGCGATGTGTTGGCCAGCGACGGGATCGCCGCCGCACTTGAGGCCCTGGACGAGCGCAGCCGCCGGATTGTTGAAGAGCGTTGGCTCAAGGTGAACGATGACAACTCAGGCGGCATGACGCTGCACGAGCTGGCAGCGGTTTACGGCGTGAGCGCCGAGCGGATTCGCCAGATTGAGGTAGCCGCCATGAAGAAGATGAAAAAGACGCTGACCGAGCCCGCCTGACCACGCGGCGCCTGGCCCGATAGGCTTTGGCGCGGGATGGATGACAATGACAGGCTTTGATTCATCAGGAGCTGCCATGTCCCGTCTCATGCGTCGTTGTGCTACTGTTTTAATAGCCTCACTCGTTCTATCCTCTTGGGCCAGCGCCCAGAAACGGGGTGAATCGCCCAAAAATGCGGCCG
This sequence comes from uncultured Rhodoferax sp., assembly GCA_964492535.1. Lineage (GTDB taxonomy): Bacteria > Pseudomonadota > Gammaproteobacteria > Burkholderiales > Burkholderiaceae_C > Rhodoferax. Next base: position 677 of record CAZBKX010000327.1, read on the forward strand.
TATGGCCCGTCAAGACCGTCCGCATTGTTGTGGGCTTTCCTGCGGGATCGTCTCCCGACCTGACGGCACGCACCCTGGCAGAACCCCTGTCCAAGGCGCTGGGTCAGCCGGTGATCGTGGAAAACAAAGTGGGCGCAGGTGGCAACATCGCAGCTGACTTTGTTGCCAAAGCCACTGACGACCACACCATTGGCTTGATGATCAATGGCAACCTGACCATTGCCAGGTTACTGAACCCCAAACTCAATTACGACCCACTCAAGGACCTGTCACCTGTTAGCCTGATTGGCACGTCGCCTCTGGTCCTGACCGCGCCGGTCGGAACAGCCGAAGGCACGGCAAGGGAGTTTTTGGCTGCCGCCCGCTCGGCAGGCGACAAATGGAGCTACGGCTCCCCCGGTGTAGGCACCGTGGGCCACATCGGCATGGAATTACTCAAGGGCCAGAGCGGCATCAACCCGGTTCATGTCCCCTACCCTGGGTATCCCCAGGTGGCTACGGCCCTGATCGGCGGACAACTGCAACTATCCATGATGCCCCCCGCGCTGGCCTTGGCGCAAATTCGCGCCGGCAAGCTGCGGGCGATCGGCGTGACCTCCAGCGGGCGTAGCACCTTGGCACCCGACTTGCCCAGCATGGCCGAGGCGGGCGTGAAAGATTTCAACCTGGAAATCTGGAATGCCATCGCTGCGCCCAACTCGATGCCCAAACCGGTTGTAGCCCGGTTATCGGCCCTGATCAGCGAGATTGCCCGCTCACCTGAGATACGGCAAAAATTGTTTCAGCAAGGCTGGCAAGTGGCAGGAACGTCTGCTGAAGGCTTGGCCAATCGCATCAAACTGGACACCGCTCTGCTGGGCGGCGTGATTGCCAAGCGGGGAATCACGCCCGACTGAACCCACGGCTGTTCGCCACATGATCGTCCAGCGGCATCAGACGTGCTGGCGCCGGGCCACTTTCAGGATGCCTTCAGCAGCAATTTGATATCGGCCAGCAGAGGGGCTGTGCCGGTGCCGTGGCGGGAGTACAGACGCAGCTTACCCTGGGTGTCATAGATGTAGCTGCCCGCCGAATGGTCCATCGTGTAGCTTGTCGGTGTTTGCCCATCGATTTTTTTAAAATACACCTTGTAGTCCTTGGCCAGGGCCACAAGTTTGTCCGACGTGGTGTAGAGGGCCAAGAATGACGGGTCGAAGTTGGTCATGTAGGCTTTGAGCACCTCCGTCGTGTCCCGTTGAGGGTCGACCGTGATGAACAGACCCTGCAAACGATCACCGTCTTTGCCCAACAATTTTTTGACTTCGGCCAACTCAGCCATGGAAGTGGGGCACACATCAGGGCATTGCGTGTAGCCAAAGAACAGCACAACCACCTTTCCGGAAAAATCCTGGATCGTGCGGGTCTGACCGTTGTGATCCGTCAACGAAAAATCTCGGGCGTAGTCAGCCCCCGTCACGTCGATCGCTGCGAAGCTCTGCTTCTTGTCCGAACAAGCTGACATCAACCCCGAGGCACCCGCCAGCAGGCCCAAGGTCGCCAAATATTTGAGTGTGCTGCGTTTGTTCATCCCCATCGTCTTTCAAAAAAATGCTTTCGTCTAAAGCACGTAGTGGTCCACCAACAAGGCAGCAAACAACACACTGAGGTGAATGAGCGAAAAACGAAATGTTTTACGGGCCAACTCGTCAGAGTAGTCGCGCCATAACCAAAAACCATAGAGGCAAAACCCGGCGCTCAGTACCACAGCCGTTGCCAAATAAATCCAGGAACTCATGCCGTAAACAAACGGCAACAGGCAGGCCGCAAACAAGATAAACGTGTAGAGAAAGATCTGTAAACGGGTGAACTCATTGCCGTGCGTGACAGGCAGCATGGGCAAGCCCGACTTGCGATAGTCCTCCACCCGGTAAAGGGCCAGGGCCCAGAAATGCGGAGGTGTCCACAAGAAAATAATCAAGAATAAAATCAACGCTTCCGGGCCGACATCGCCCGCCATGGCAGCCCAACCCAACACCGGCGGCATAGCGCCAGAAGCGCCTCCAATCACAATGTTTTGCGGCGTGAGCGGCTTGAGTATCACGGTGTACACCACGGCGTAACCGATAAACGTGGCAAATGTCAGCCACATGGTCAGGGGGTTCACCCAGACATACAACAAACCGGAACCCACCAGGCACAACGCGGCTGAAAACAACAGGGTTTGCCGGTCGTTCAACTCACCCTTGGCTGTGGGGCGCCAGGCAGTGCGTTTCATTTTGGCATCAATGCCTTTTTCAACAATGCAGTTGAAAGCAGCCGCGGCCCCCGCAACCAGCCAGATTCCCAGGCAGGCGATGAGCCCCAAACGGACTTCAGTCCAAGTGGGGACACCCGGCACGGCCAGGACCATGCCGATCAAGGCACAAAAGACGATGAGTTGAACCACCCGCGGCTTGGTCAGGGCATAGAACTGCCGAAATACCGAGCCAGAAACAGAGGTCGATAATGCGCTCATGAGTGGGGTCTCGGAACAAAGGCAGATGGGGCAAGTGGTACCGAGACCCGGACAGATGAGTGGCTGGTCGTCAGAACCCAGGTCATGACGACTAACAGCGCGCCAGCACCTCCCGTATGGAAGACGGCA
>CAZBKX010000328.1:0-2247 GCA_964492535.1 uncultured Rhodoferax sp.
TGGCACGTTTTTGTTCATGAACCTGTTTGGCTTCACCATCAACATGATCACGCTGATGGCGCTGAGCCTGTGCGTGGGCCTGCTGATCGACGACGCGATCGTAGTGCGCGAAAACATCGTCCGCCATGTGCAGATGGGCAAGAGCCCCTACCAGGCCTCGCTCGACGGCACCCAGGAGATCGGGCTGGCGGTGTTGGCCACCACGCTGTCGATCGTGGCGGTGTTTTTGCCCATTGGCTTTATGGGCGGCATCCTCGGCAAGATTTTTCACGAGTTCGGCATCACCATCGTGGCTGCGGTGATGATCTCCATGTTTGTCAGTTTCACGCTGGACCCCATGATGTCGTCAGTCTGGCATGACCCGAGCATCGAGGCCCATGGCCTCAAGCCTGACGGCACACCAGGACGACCCCTCACCCTTTACGACAAGACCATTGGCCGGGTTACCGGCTGGGTAGACCGGGCCACCGAGTGGCTGGTGGAAGCCTACCAAAGCATCTTGCGCTGGGCGCTGGTGCACAAGATCAAGACCCTGCTGCTGGCCTTGGCCATCTTTGTTACCAGCGTCTTCATGGTGCCGCTGCTGGGCACCGAGTTTGTGCCCAAGGCCGACTTCTCCGAGACCTCGCTCAATTTTTATACCCCCATGGGCTCCTCGCTGGAGGTCACCGAAGCCAAGGCACGCCAGGTCGCGGGCATCGTGCGGGAGTTTCCCGAGGTGCGCTACACGCTGGCCACCATCAACACCGGCAATGCGGCTGGCAAGAGTTACGTGAGCCTGTATGTGCGCATGGTGGACCGCAAAGAGCGGGCGCGTAGCGTGGATGAGATGAGCCATGTCTTGCGCGAGCGGCTCAAGCAGGTGCCCGGCATCACGGTCACGCATGTGGGTTTGCTCGACCCGGTGGGCGGGCAAAAACAGATTGAGTTCTCTTTGCAGGGCCCGGACCTGGCCGAGCTTGACCGGATCACCCGGCTGGTGATGGCCAAGTTACAACCCATAGTCGGCCTGGTTGATCTGGACTCCAGTGCCAAGCCCAACAAGCCGACGCTGGAAGTGGCCGTCAACCGGGACGCCGCCTCTGACCTGGGTCTGGGCATCAGCCAGATTGGCAGCGCCCTGCGCACCTTGGTGGCGGGGCAAACCGTGGGCAACTGGCGCGCGCCCGATGACCAGACCTACGATGTGAATGTGCGCCTGGCCCCCCAGGCCCGCAACAACCCGGACGACCTGCAGCGCGTGCCCTTTGCGGTCGGCACCAACACCGATGGCAGCCCGCGCGTGGTGCGCCTGAACCAGGTCGCCACGGTCAATGAATCTACCGGCCCCAACCAGATCAACCGGCGTGACCTGACCCGCGAGGTATCGATCAATGCCAACGTTTACAACCGTTCAGCAGGCGAAGTCTCGGCTGACATCAAGGCAGCGCTGGAGGGCATCAGCTTCCCGCCGGGCTACCGCTACCAGTTTGGCGGGTCCACCAAGAACATGGCCGAGTCGTTTGGCTACGCCATCTCGGCGCTGGTGATGGCGATTGTGTTCATCTACATGATTCTGGCCAGCCAGTTCAAGAGCTTTTTGCAGCCGCTGGCGCTGATGACCGCGCTGCCACTCACGCTCATTGGCGTGGTGTTGGCGCTGCTGATGTTCCGCTCCACCCTGTCCATGTTCTCGGTCATTGGTGTGGTGATGTTGATGGGCCTGGTCACCAAAAACGCCATTTTGTTGGTCGACTTTGCCATCCGCGCGCGGGAGCCTGGCATGGATGCACAGGGTCGTGAGGTCGCCGGTCTGGAGCGCAACGCCGCCTTGCTCATGGCAGCCAAGGTGAGGCTGCGCCCCATTTTGATGACCACATTGGCCATGATTTTTGGCATGTTGCCGCTGGCACTCGCCTTGTCGGAGGGCTCGGAGCAGCGCGCCCCCATGGGGCAGGCCGTGATTGGCGGCGTGATCACCTCGTCCTTGCTGACCCTGGTGGTGGTGCCCGTCGTGTACTGCTACATGGATGATCTGGCGCAATGGCTGCGTCGGTTATGGGGCACCAAGCCCGGCTCAACCGCCAACGCCGCCGGCTAAAATGCATGAGAATCGGTTAACATACCCCCCGGAGTACCAAATGAACTTAGAACAAGCCCGTTTCAACATGATCGAACAGCAGATCCGTCCTTGGGACGTGGTCGATGCCGGGGTGCTGAGCCTGCTGTCGATTGTCAGGCGTGAGGACTTCGTGCCACTCGTCCACA
>CAZBKX010000329.1:0-3138 GCA_964492535.1 uncultured Rhodoferax sp.
TGTTGGACGCCTATCTGGCTTTGTGTGAGTGGACCAGAATTTACTTTTTATGGCGACCGAACCTGAAAGATGAGTCTGACAATCATTTGGTCGAACTTGCAGTGGCGGGCGATGCCGATTTCATCGTGACCCGCAATTTGCGTGACTTGCGTGGTGCCGAATTGCGTTTTCGGTCATTGCAGGTTCTTTCCCCTGAAGACTTTTTGAAGGAGTTGTGAAATGACTGCCCTGACTGTGCGATTGCCGGATGAAAAACACCGGCGCCTGAAGGCGTTGGCCAAGAGCCGCGGTACGCCGCTGAATCGATTGATTGACGAGATGACCACGGTAATGCTGGCCGAATTTGATGCCGAGACGCGCTTTCAGTTGCGTGCTGCGCGTGGCGCAGGGCAGGAGGCTCTGGGCGTGCAACTGCTGGACAAAGCGATGGCTTCCACCTGACTGAATCACGTCCGATCGATCTTATGAACATTGCAATCTTCGGCGCCGGCTCCATCGGTGCCTATGTGGGCGGTGCCTTGCTGGCCAGCGGGGCCGATGTGGTGCTGATCGGGCGGGCCCGCATGCAGGCCAGCGTGGCCCGGCATGGCCTGACGCTCACCGACCTCAATGGTCACCGCAGCCAGCTGGCGCCTGATCAGGTACCTTACACGCAAGATCCCGGCGCGCTGGCCACGGCCGATTTGATTTTGGTCACCGTCAAGAGCGCCGACACGGCCACCGCCGCGCCAACCATCCGCGCCCACGCCCGACCTGCGGCGACCGTGCTCAGCTTGCAAAACGGCATTGGCAATGCCGACACCCTGCGCGCGGCCTTGCCCGGCTGGACCGTGCTGGCGGGCATGGTGCCGTTCAATGTGGTGCAACTGCCTGAAGGTGGGCTGCACCGGGGCACCGAGGGCGAGATGATGGTGGAAGCCTCGCCCGCCCTGGCCCCTTGGCACGCGGCTTTCAGCGCGGCACATGCGCCGCTGGTGGAGCGGGCGGACTTTGCTGAGGTGCAATGGGGCAAGCTCTTGCTGAACCTCAACAACCCGGTCAATGCGCTCTCCGGCCTACCCCTGAAAACCGAGCTGTCGCAGCGCGCCTACCGGCGCTGCTTGGCGCTCCTCATCGATGAAGCGCGAGTGGTGTTGCGTGCTGCCGGCATTCACCCGGCCAAGGTGGCGCGCGTGGGGCCAGGCCTGCTGCCCACGCTCCTGCGCTTGCCTGATGCACTCTTCACGCGGGTGGCCGCCGCCATGCTGCGCATTGACCCGCAAGCGCGCTCCTCCATGTGGGAAGACTTGCAGGCCGGGCGCCGCACCGAGGTGGACTACCTCAACGGTGCGGTCGTCAAGCTGGCGCAGTCGCTGGGGCTCAATTCCCCGGCCAATGCGCGCATGGTGGCCCTGATGCGCGCTGCCGAGGCGGGCACGCAGCCTGCGCTCAGCGGTTCGGACTTGTGGCGGGCGCTGACCCGCTGAGATCGCCTGGCTTATGACACAAACACCCGCGCCTTGCGAGGTGTCAGCACCTGCGTTTCGCCCTCTTTCAGGTCCAACGCCGAGAAGGTTTGCAACGGAGTATGCGCCTCGATGATCTCGCCACTGCCTGCCGCGGTGGCATCCACGGGCAGCAGTTCCAGCCGGGCAATGGGCCCCTGCCAAAAGTGGATGAATGGCGGGTCAAAGCTGCGAAACATGGCACTCATTTAATTAACATTCCGACTCGTCGTTGTATCCGTGAAGCTGTGCTTCGTTATGTGCTTCAGGGGTGATAGCATAATTAGATAATGGCGGTTGGCGACCCCACAGTTAACTAGAGCCTCACTGAGAAAGCAACCATGTTCCATGTCTCTCGAAACAGCGACGGCTTGATAGAGGCTGTTTCCAAGAAGCCATCGCCAGAAAGCGAGGCAGTGGATGACAACGATCCAGAGATACAACAATTTTTCAAGCCCGCAATAGATCCTGCCTTTGAGGCAGTGGACGCTGGTTTTGTTCGTGTCCTGGAAGATGTAATTGACGCGCTCATAATGAAAAACGTCATCCACCATACGGATCTGCCTTTGGCGGCACAGAAAAAGTTAACGATCAGAAAAGGGCTTCGCAACAGAATTCACGATCCCCTGGACTTGTTGGGCAGCGATGACCGAATCCTCTGAGCGTGTCCGCCAGAAACCATTAACCAGACCAGCACCTGACCCAATGTCCGTCACCTCACCGGAAAACATCAATCATTCAAGCGGCGCAGGTACTCGCCGTTTTGGTGAGCAGAGTGTGCGATTTGATCCACTGCTGGATAGTGTCATCGCCATAGCAAACGTATACGGAATAGCCACTACCTTTGAGGCGCTTTCGGCAGGCTTGCCCTTGGAAGGCAACCGCTTGACGCCTGATTTGCTGCCACGTGCAGCCAGCCGTGCCGGACTGACGGCAAAGCTTGCACGCAGAACTCTGGGCCACTTGCGGGCAGGGCTGCTCCCTGCGATTCTCTTGCTTAAGGAGAATCAGGCCTGTGTGTTGTTGGAGTGGCTTCCTTCCGGTGAGGCCAGAGTGCGTTTTCCGGAGCATGGCGAGTCTTCTGAGTTGTTAACGCGCGAAGAGTTGGAAGGGCTCCATTCCGGGGTGGTTTGTTTTGTCAGACCCGTGTTTAAGTTTGACCCCCGTTCGCCTGACACCGGAACATTGAAATCTGAGCACTGGTTTTGGGGCGTGGTGTTTCAAAACTGGCGCTTGTATCGTGACAGCCTGTTAGCAGCTTTGCTGATCAATATCTTTGCGCTGGCCATGCCCATGTTCACCATGACTGTTTACGACCGGGTGGTGCCGAACCGGGCCGAGGAGACCTTGTGGGTGCTGGCGATCGGTGTGTTCTTGATGATGCTCTTTGACATGGTGCTGCGGGTACTGCGGTCCTATATTTTGGATACGGCTGGCAAGCGCATCGATGTCACACTGTCCGCCCGCATTATGGAGCGCGTTTTGGGGCTCGGTATGTCACATCGCCCGGCATCGGTGGGTTCTTTTGCTGCTAATTTGCGGGCTTTTGAATCAGTGCGCGAGTTTGTTGGCTCCGCGACCATCACCACCCTGGTCGATATTCCTTTTGTGGTGATATTTTTTGCTGTGATTGCGTGGATTTCACCCTGGTTGG
>CAZBKX010000330.1:0-4818 GCA_964492535.1 uncultured Rhodoferax sp.
CTGAGCGCGCGCGAAAACATTGTGTATTTCGGCCAGTTGCAGGGCATGGCGCGCGACGCTGCCCATGCCCGGGCGACCGTGTTGGCCGAGATGCTGGACATGAAGCCTCTGCTGGAGCGCCGCACCGACGGCTTCAGCCAGGGCGAGCGTATGAAAACCGCGCTGGCGCGCGCCCTGGTGCACGACCCTGCCAACATCGTGCTCGACGAGCCCACCAACGGTCTGGATGTGCTGGCCACCCGCGCCCTGCGGAAGGCCTTGCGGTTTTTGCGCACGCCCGAGGGGGGATCCAAGTGCATTGTGTTTTCGACGCACATCATGCAGGAGGTGGAGCGCCTGTGCGACAGCGTGGTGGTGGTGGCGCAAGGGCGTAGCGTGGCCAACGGCACGGTGGCCGAGTTGCTCCAGCGCACCGGGCAGACTGATTTTGAGGAAGCGTTTGTGCAACTGGCGTTTGGGGTGCCAGCATGAGCTTTTGGTACTGCGCCTTTGCGGTGTTCCGCAAAGAGTGGATGGACGCCCTGCGCGACCGGCGCACCCTGCTGGTAGTGCTGGCGTCCAGTGTGTTGCTGGGGCCCTTGCTGCTGCTGGCGCTATCGACCCTGGTGGCCGACCTGGAGGCCCGGTCCGAGCAGCGCGAGGTGGTGGTGGCCGGCATCGAACATGCCCCCGGGCTCAAAAACTACCTGGAGCGCCAGACCTGGCAAGTCAAGGCAGCACCTGCCAATTACGAGACCTTGCTGCGCGGCACCCGGCTGGGCGAGCCGGTGCTGGTGGTGCCTGCGGGGTTTGAGGCCGCGTTATTTAACGGCGAGGTGCCCAAGCTGCTGCTGGTGAGTGACAGCGCCAATGCCCAGAGCCAGTCGGGCGTGCCGCGGGTGGTGGGATTATTGCGTGGCTACATGCAGGAGCGGGTCAGCTTGAGCCTGGCGTTGCGCGGCGTGTCACCCGAGCTGTTGGCGCCCCTGACAGTGCAGGAACGCGATCTGGCGGGCACCCAAACGCGGGCGGCGCAGTTCACCAGCATGCTGGCTTTTTTTGTGTTGCTGGCCGTGGTCTCGGGCGCGCTCAATGCGGCGCTGGACAGCACCGCCGGCGAGCGCGAGCGGGGCTCGCTGGAGCCCCTGCTGATGAACCCGGTGACTGCTGTGGCCCTGGTGGTGGGCAAGTGGGGGGCGGTAGCGGCCATCAGCATGCTGATTGCGGTGCTGAGCTGCCTGAGTTTTTTGCCGGGGCAGTGGCTGCTGCGTAGCGACCGGCTGCAGGCCATGTTTCAGTTTGACTGGGTGGAAGTGGGCTTGTTTCTGGTGGTGCTGTTGCCGTTTGCCGCCGCCGCCTCGGCCGTGCTGATGGCCGTGGCCATCCGGTGCAAAAGCTTCAAGGAGGCGCTGGCCAACAGCACGGTGGTGGTGACGGCCGTGACCCTCTTGCCCCTGGTGTCGGTGTTTAACCAGACTGGTGAGAAAGCCTGGCACCTGTGGGTGCCGGCACTGGCCCAAAACACCTTGATGCTGCGCGTGCTCAAGGGCGAGAGTTTCTCGGCTTTTCAGGTGGGCGTGCCGCTCTTGGTGTGTGGCCTGCTGACCTGGGGCAGCCTGTGGTTTGTGGCGCGCAGCCTGCGTGGTGCGGCGGTCAGGTGAGTGGGGGTTACGCCTGCGGCTAACGCCACCTATGCAGAGGCAGAGTTGCCGTGAATGTTCCTCTAAATTTTGGTCAAAATTAGGTGAATAAGTTGGCGTGAATTGGGAAATGATAGTGGCTTCATCTATCCACACCGAGTTTCTCCCATGCGCCTGCCCAACCCCTATCGCCCTGAAGCCCAGATCGTCTCCCAGCGCCTGGACGCGCTGCAATCGGCCCTTGACTGGGCGGCAGCAGCCCGCGCGGCCACGCCCTGGGTGCAGGCCGTGCGCCGCAATCCGCCGCCGTTTTGGGCCATGGAGAGTTTGCTCAAGGAATACCCGATCTCCAGCGCCGAGGGTCTGGCCCTGATGCGCCTGGCCGAGGCTTTGTTGCGCGTGCCCGATGCCGAGACCGCCATAGCCCTGACCGCCGACCAGTTGGGCCGTGCCAACTTTGACGCTTCGGGCGACAAAGTGCTGGCGCGCTTGAGCAGCAGCGCCATTGCCCTGAGCAAGAAATTTTTGCCCGGCAGTGAGGCCCAGGGCGGTCTGTTCGCCAGGCTGGGCGCGCGCTCGGTGGTGGCGGCCACGCTGCGGGCCGTGCAGTTGCTGGGGCGCCAGTTTGTGCTGGGCCAAACCATCACCGAGGCCATGGGTGAGGCGGCCTCAAACCAACGCAAGAGCGCCAATGTGCGCTACAGCTACGACATGCTGGGCGAAGGCGCCCGCACCGAGCACGATGCGCTCAAGTACCTGGCCAGCTATGAGAATGCTATTGAAAAAATAGCTGAAAGTTCAATAAATACAGCGGCCTGCGAGCAAAATGACGGTATTTCCATCAAGCTGAGTGCTCTGCACCCGCGTTATGAAGATGTCCAAAAAGCGCGCGTCATGGCCGAGCTGGTACCCCGCGTGTGGGGCCTGTGCGTGGCCGCAGCCCAAGCCAACATCAACCTCACCATTGACGCCGAAGAGGTCGACCGCCTGGAGTTGTCGCTGGACGTCTTTGACGCGCTGGCCGCGCAGGTGGCCCGGCACTGCCCGCAGTGGACCGGCTTTGGCCTGGCCATGCAGGCCTACCAGACCCGCGCACTCGAATTGATTGACCACATCACCGCCCTGGCCCGCCACCACAAAATCCGCCTGATGTGCCGCTTGGTCAAGGGCGCGTACTGGGACGCCGAGATCAAACGTGCGCAAGAAATGGGCTTACCGGCCTACCCAGTCTTCACCCACAAGCACCACACCGACGTGTCTTACCTGGCCTGCGCCCACGCCCTCTTGGCCGCGCCCGATGCCATCTACCCTCAATTTGCCACCCACAACGCCGCCACCATCGCCGCCATTTTGCAGATGGCTGCCAAAAGCGGGGCCCCGTTTGAATTGCAGCGCCTGCACGGCATGGGTGAGGGCGTGTACGGCGAGGTCTTGAAGAACCCGTTGATCGCCTGCCGCGTGTATGCCCCCGTGGGCGCACACAAGGATTTGCTGGCCTACCTGGTGCGCCGCCTGCTGGAAAACGGCGCCAATTCCTCGTTTGTGCACCAGCTGGCCGACGAGTCCGTGGGCATGGAGGATCTGCTGATTTCGCCCCTGCGCCTGGAGCCAGAGACCTCATTGCCGCTGCCGTTGGAACTGTTTGGCGCGGTCCGCCACAACAGCGCCGGGCTGGACCTGACCGTGCCCCCGATGCGTGCGCCCCTGCTGCGGGCCTACGCAGAGGCCCAAGTGCCCCTGGTACCCGTTTTTGATGCCAAATTGGCCTCTGGCCGTCTTGATATAAGCATCAACAGCTATAAAACCTGGAGCAAGCTGGGCGTGGCTCAGCGCGCCGCCGTCCTGCGCCGTGCAGCAGACGCCTTGCAAGCGCAACTGCCCCGTTTTTGCGCGCTGCTGGTCAAGGAGGCCTTCAAGACCTGGGGTGACGCGTTGAGCGAGGTGCGCGAGGCGGTGGACTTTTTGCGCTACTACGCGGGCGAGGCCGAGCGCATCATGGCGCCCATCGCCATGCCCGGACCGACGGGCGAGTCGAATGAGTTGCGCCTGATTGCCCGTGGCCCCTGGGTCTGCATCAGCCCCTGGAATTTTCCGTTGGCCATCTTCGTGGGCCAAGTGGCCGCAGCCTTGGCCACCGGCAACACCGTGCTGGCCAAACCCGCCGAGCAAACACCGGGCGTGGCGCTGGAGGCCGTGAGGTTGCTGCATGCGGCCGGCGTTCCCGAGGGCGCGCTGCAACTGCTGCACGGCCCCGGCGACACCGTGGGCGCCGCGCTGGTGGCCGCTCCCGGCGTGGCCGGCGTGGTGTTCACAGGCTCCACGGCCGTGGCCAAAATCATCAACCGCGCGCTGGCCGCCAAAGACGGTGCCATCGTGCCGCTGATTGCCGAGACCGGCGGCATCAACGCCATGCTGGTCGACAGCACCGCGCTGCCCGAGCAGGTGGTGGACGCCGTGGTGCAAAGCGCCTTCAGAAGCGCGGGCCAGCGCTGCTCGGCGCTGCGCCTGCTGTGCGTGCATGAGGCCATTGCCGACCCGGTCATTGAGATGATCCAGGGCGCGGCGCGCGAACTGGTCACGGGCGACCCGTTTGACCTGGCTACCGACGTCGGCCCGGTGATTGACGCCGAGGCTTTTGACAACATCCAAAGTCACCTCCAACGACTCAATTTGGAGTCAAAACCGCTTCTGGCCGGCGTATTGATTGACTCTAACGCTATGGATTCTGGATCGTGTGATTCAGGTGCTTCTGGTTCACGGGTGTCAGCCCTGGCGAACCTGATCCCGCCCCAAGCCTTTGAGGTAGGTGCCATTGCCGACCTGAAGCAGGAAATCTTCGGCCCCGTGCTGCACATCGTGCGCTGGGGTTCCGGGGCCTTGAGCGACCCGCAGGCTGTTGTAGAACAGATCAACGCATTGGGCTACGGCCTCACCATCGGCATCCAGACCCGCATTGACAGCCGCGCCCAGGCGCTGGCGCGCGCGGCGCAGGTGGGCAACGTCTACATCAACCGCAACCAGATTGGCGCCGTGGTGGGGGTGCAGCCGTTTGGCGGTGAAGGCCTGAGCGGCACCGGCCCCAAGGCGGGCGGCCCGCACTATTTGTACCGTTTTTGCGCGGAGCAAACCATCACCGTGAATACCACGGCGGCGGGGGGCAATGCCGCGTTGCTGGCGGGAGCCTGATCACTGGCTCCTC
>CAZBKX010000331.1:0-1510 GCA_964492535.1 uncultured Rhodoferax sp.
AGGTCAGGCCCGCAAGCCAGCGCCATGGCGATGGTGATGCGTTGGCGTTGCCCGCCCGAAAATTGATGGGGATAAGCATCAAATCGCCGCGTGGCATCGGGAATGCCAACGCGGTCCAGCAGGGCAATCGCCTGCTGGCGAGCCGCCCGGGCAGTTGCACCCCGGTGCAAGCGCAGTGGTTCAGCCACCTGATGGCCGATGGTGTGGACCGGGTTCAGCGCCGTCATGGGTTCCTGAAAGATCATGCCGATGCGGTTGCCACGAAGATGTTGGAGCGCGGCGTCATTGAGGCCAACGAGTTCTTGCTGGTCAAAGCGGATGCTGCCCGAAACTTCGGCCCGCTTGGGCAGCAGGCCCATGAGCGTCAAGGCGGTAATGGATTTGCCACAGCCGGACTCGCCAATCAGGCCCAAGGTCTCACCGCGCTCCAGCGAGAAGCTCACCCCGGACACGGCGTTGGCCGGGCCACGCTGGGTGTGCAGACGGACATTTAAATTTCGAACATCAAGCAGGGACATTTATCGCTCTCTAGCGAGTCGGGGGTCCATCAGATCACGCAGGCCGTCACCCAGGAGGTTGAGTCCCAGTACCGCCATGGCAATGGCCACACCTGGAAACACGGCCAGAAGAGGTGCCTGGAACAGCAGCGTTTGCGCCTCCGCCAGCATGCGGCCCCAGGAGGGTTGAGGCGGCTGGGTGCCCAGCCCCAGGTAAGAGAGCGCCGCCTCGGCCAAGATGGCCAGCGCAAACTGGATGGTGGCCTGGACGATCAGGATGGACAGGATGTTGGGAAGAACGTGGTCGAACGTGATGCGCCAGGGCCCCTTGCCACAGGCGCGTGCCGCCAGCACAAATTCACGCGACCAGACTGCGTTGGCGCTGGCCCGGGTAATACGGGCAAAGGTGGGGATGTTGAAAATACCAATGGCGACGATGGCGTTGACGATGCCTGCACCAAACACCGCCGTCAGCATGATGGCAGACAAGATCGCGGGAAAGGCAAACGTGAAGTCAGCGGTGCGCATGATCAATTCCTCCATCCACCCGCGTCGCGCGGAAGCCAGCAGACCCAGAGCTGTGCCCACCAGGAGCCCGATGCTGACGGCAATCACACCCACCAGAATGGAGTTGCGCGCCCCCACCAGCAGCAAAGACGCGACATCCCGGCCGAATGGATCGGTCCCCAGCCAATGCTGTGCATCGGGCTGGCGCAGCTTGAGCGCCATGTCGACTTCATAAGGCGACCAAGGCGTCCAAACCAGAGACACACCGGCGGCGAGGATCAACAATAGCGTGAGGCACGCGCCGATGACAAAGCTGCGATGCGACCAGGCCCGGGACATGAAGGACACTCGCGGCCTGCCGGGGGCTGTTGCAAGGGCGCTCATATGTCGCTCGCCTTGACACGCGGGTCAATCACGGCATACAGCACGTCAACACAAAAGTTGACCACAATCACCATGGCCGCCAGCAGCATGACGCAGTTGCGTACGACGATGAGGTCGCGGTT
>CAZBKX010000332.1:0-6135 GCA_964492535.1 uncultured Rhodoferax sp.
CTGGGCTTTGCGCTTGGCCTGCTTGCCAAGAGAACCGTTTTTCGGCGCAAGCCCGATGGTGCTGCTGTGCTGGTGGTGACCTCGGGCGACCGCAGGGTGGACGAGAAGAAGGTGCAGGCGCTGGTGTGTGCCGAGGGCCAAAAGCTGGGTCGGGTAGACGCCGAGTTTGTCAAGGCGGCCACGGGGTTCTCGATCGGGGGCGTGTCACCTGTGGGCCACGCCACGCCGCCGGTGCTGCTGATTGACAGGGAATTGCATCGTTTTACTGAAATCTGGGCTGCGGCAGGGCACCCGCATGGCGTGTTCAAGCTCACGCCCGCCGACCTGTCACGCCTCACCGGCGCGCCGGTGGCCGATGTGGCGCTGGAGGACTTGACATGACCGTCATTGCAAATGCTATGGAAATATTGACCAAGAAGGTAATGATCGTGCTGGCCAGCGGCCAAAATGACGATGAACCGGTGCCATCGCCCTGTATCTCGGTCTGCCAGATGGACCCCGAGCGCGTGTTTTGCATCGGCTGCCTGCGCACCCTGGACGAATTGCGCGCCTGGAGCTCCCTGGACAACGCGGGCAAGCGCGCCGTGTGGCACCTGATTGAGGGCCGCCTGCCATGAAACACATCACGTTCTACTTTGATTTCATCTCGCCCTATGCCTATCTGGCGTTTGAGAAACTGCCCATGGCCCTGATGGGGCACAGCTACAGCGTGACCTACAAGCCCATTTTGTTTGCCGCGCTGCTCAAGCACCATGGGCAATTGGGCCCGGCCGAAATCCCGTCCAAGCGCGACTGGACTTACCGCCAGGTGTTGTGGCTGGCACACCAGCAGGGGCTTGAGTTACAAATGCCCGCAAGCCACCCGTTCAATCCGCTGGCGCTCCTGCGACTGGCCGTGGCGGCACCCAAACAGGGCGACCCCAACCGCTATGTGTGTGAAACCTTGCTGCGCCACGTTTGGCGCGGTGGCGCCGAGGCCTCGGACGCCGCGCGCCTGCAGGCCTTGACGGATCAGCTGGCCCCCGCGCGCACGCCGGGCAGTGATGAAGTCAAGGCCCAACTCAAGGCCAATACGGATGAAGCCATGGCATTGGGTGTTTTTGGCGTGCCGACGTTGGCTGTGGACGGCAAACTGTTCTGGGGACTCGATGCCCTGCCCATGCTGGCGGCTTATCTGTCAGCTGACCCGTGGTTTATTGAGGCCTGGCCCGGTGTTGCAAGCGTGGCGCAAGGCGTCAGGCGTTGAATAAGCGGGATAGACAACCGGGCTATCCCATGCCAAATGCTTTTAATTTTTCTGCCTCGCCGTTTGACTGCCTGAACCCGGACGAGCAGCGGCTGGTGCGCGCCAGCGTGGATGTGGCGTACTTCCGCGAAGGCGAGACCATTCTGGACCTGGGCACCGTGCCCACCCACCTGTTTGTCATCATCAAGGGCCACGTGACCCAGCTGGAGGGCACTGAGGCCACCACCACCTTTGGGCCGGACGACTGCTTTGATGGCCGCAGCCTGGTGGCCGGCAAGGTCAGCAGCCGCTTCGTGGCCGCCGAGGAGGTGCTGGCCTACCAGCTGGCGCACCGGGCGGTGAACGAGTTGATTGCCTCGAATGCCACGTTCGGTGCGCTTCTTTTCTCAGACCTCAGCGAGAAGCTCGGCGCCCTCTCGGAGCGCAAGAGTCAGCACGAATTGCAGTCGCTCACGATGTCCCGGGTGGACGAGGCTTTTTTGAGGCCGGCACATGTGGTGGACGCGGGCACCGATATTTTGAGCATCGTCAAGCTGTTCCAGGCCCACCGCGCTTCCAGTGTGCTGGTGACAGACAACTTGTCCGCGCCGCCCCGGCTGGGCATATTCACCGCGACGGCCTTGCAGCGCGCCATTCTGGATGGTCGCCCGCTGGATCAACTGGCGGTGGGGGAGCTGTCCAATTTTTCATTGATCGAAGTGCAGGCCTCGGACCAGCTGGGCGACGCCATGGCCCTGATGCTGCGCCGCCGCGTGCACCGGGTGGTGGTGCGGGAGGGCACCCAAGTGCTGGGCATTCTGGAGGCCCTGGATTTGTTCAGCTTCCTGTCCAACCAGTCGCACCTGATCACGGTCGAGATTGAAGAGGCCAAAGACCTGGCCGGTTTGAGCCAGGCTGCGGCCCGCATCACCCGCATGATTGCCTCCTTGTACCGCAGCGGATCGCGCATCCACCTGATTGCCAAGCTGGTGCAGCAACTCAACGCCCGCCTGTTTGAACGCGCCTGGCAATTGATTGCCCCAGCCGATCTGGTGGCCAACAGCTGTCTGTTCGTGATGGGCAGCGAGGGCCGGGGTGAGCAACTGCTCAAGACCGACCAGGACAACGGCCTGATTCTGCGGGATGACTACGCCCCCCCGGGTGATCTGGACGCGATTTGCCACCGTTTTTCCGATGCACTCCAGGACTTTGGCTACCCGGTGTGCCCGGGCCACATCATGGTCAGCAACCCGCAGTGGCGCAAGAGCGCCTCGGAGTTCGGGTGGATGACGCGGCAATGGCTGATGCTCCCCGATGGCGACAGTTTGATGCATCTGGCCATCTTCATGGACGCGCACGCCGTCTGCGGTGATGCCCGCCTGCTGGAGAGCGTGCGCCGTAGCCTGATGGACATGGCGACCGACAACGACGCCATGTTGGCCCGGTTTGCCGCTGCTATCGATTTGTTTGGCAGCCCTGCGGGCTGGTGGAACCGGCTGCTGGGCCGGGGTGAGGCGAATGAGACGCTCAACCTCAAGAAGTCGGGTGTGTTTCCGCTGGTGCATGGCGTGCGCAGCCTGGCGTTGGCGCACCACATCACCGAAACCAGCACCACCGGGCGCATTGCTGCCCTGGTTGCCGCCGGGCGGCTGGAGCCGGCGATGGGCACGGACCTGACTGAGGCCCTGCACTTTTTCATGGGCCTCAAGCTCAAGGTGGGCCTGGCCGAACTGGCCACAGGCAAGCCGGTCACCCGTGCCATCAGTGTGCCCCTGCTCAGCAGTCTGGACCGCGACTTGCTCAAAGATGCCTTGGGTGTGGTCAATCGTTTCAAAGAGCTTTTGAGACACCGCTTTCACTTGGAGGCTGTGGCGTGACCATGTCCCTTTCTCCAGGACACATGTGGCGTGCAGTCAAGCGAGAGTGGTTGTTGTACCACTTGGGGGACCCGGCGTTTCGTTTTATGTTTGACGCGCCACCCGCCAACGAGTGGGTGTCTCTGGACTGCGAGACGACGGGCCTGAATGTGCGGACTGCCGAGATCATTTCCATTGGTGCCGTCCGCATTGTGGGCAATCGCATCATGACCAGCGAGCGCTTTGAGGTGCTGGTGCGGCCTGAACGGGGGGTGTCCCCCGACAGTGTGCGGATTCACCGGCTGAGGGAACGCGATGTAGCCCAAGGACTTTCGATTGACGAGGCGTTGACGCAACTGATGCACTTCATTGGCAGTCGTCCGTTGGTGGGTTACTACCTGGAATTTGATGTGGCGATGCTCAATCGGGCCATCTTTCCCTTGCTGGGCCAGGGCCTGCCACAGCCCAAAATCGAGGTGTCGGCGCTGTATTACGACTACAAACGCAGGCAGTTGCCACCTCACGAGCAGCAGGTTCATGTGAACATTGATCTGCGCTTCAATACCTTGATGCGGGACCTGGGTCTGCCGTTGCGATCTGCCCATGATGCGTTGAACGACGCCGTCATGGCGGGCTTGGCGTTCATCAAACTGCGGCACTTGCGCGCAGGCTGAGCGGCCAAGTTCTGAATCAAGCATGAAAAAGCCGAGCACTCGGCCCGGCTTTTTTTTGATCAAAACACACGGATTAGAGTCCGCGTGAATAGGGCCTTAGTGGCCCGAGGCCCCCGAGGCGCCATAGCCGGTTTCCGAGCGCACTTGCTGGGCCGGGAAGGCCGCACGTTCTTTGGCGGCGTTGGGGCTGCGATCCAGAATGGAGAACAACCAGATGCCCACAAAGCCGATCGTCATCGAGAACAGCGCGGGTGAGGTGTAAGGGAACAAGGCCGAGCCTTTGGGGTAACCCAAGGTGGCTTCCCAGACTGAGGGCGACACGATGGTCAGCCCCACAGAAGAGATCAGCCCCAGGAAACCACCGATTACCGCACCTCGGGTGGTGCAGTCTTTCCAGAGCACCGACATGAACAACACCGGGAAGTTGGCCGAAGCGGCAATGGCGAAGGCCAGCGAGACCATGAACGCAATGTTTTGCTTCTCGAACGCAATGCCCAAGGCCACTGCAATCACACCCAACACCAGGGTGGTGATGCGGGAGACTTTGAGTTCGGACGCGCTGTCGGCTTTGCCCTTTTTAATCACCGTGGCGTAGATGTCATGTGACACCGCGGACGCGCCCGACAAGGTCAGACCCGCCACCACAGCCAGAATGGTGGCAAACGCCACGGCCGAGATGAAGCCGAAGAACACATTGCCGCCCACCGCTTTGGCCACCAGCACCGCTGCCATGTTGGCCGAGCCGCCACCGCCCTTGATGATGCCCTTGGCCGTGTCCGCATACTCGGGGTTGGTCAGGACCAGGGTGATCGCTCCGAAGCCGATGATGAAAATCAGCACATAGAAATAGCCAATCCAGGTGGTGGCCCACAATACCGATTTACGGGCCTGCTTGGCATCCGGCACCGTGAAGAAGCGCATCAGGATGTGAGGCAGACCGGCGGTGCCGAACATCAGAGCCATACCGAAGGAAATGGCCGAAATAGGGTCCTTGATGAAGCCGCCCGGCCCCATGATCGCCAGGCCAATGGCTTCGGCATCCACCTGCGTCTTGCCACCGTTGACCGCCAGATCCGTTTTGACCTTGACACCCGCAGCAAACAGGGACTCAAAGCTGAAACCGTAGTTGGCCATCACCATAAACGCCATGAACGTGACACCCGCTAGCAGCAGAACCGCCTTGATGATCTGGACCCAAGTGGTGGCTGTCATGCCGCCAAACAGCACATAAATCATCATGAGCGCACCCACAATCACCACGGCCAGCCAGTAGTCCAGGCCAAACAGCAACTTGATCAGCGCACCTGCGCCCACCATCTGGGCAATCAGGTAAAACGCTACGACCACCAGCGTGCCGGAGGCCGCAAAAATGCGGATCGGCTTTTGCTGGAAGCGGTAACCAGCGACGTCGGCAAACGTGAATTTACCGAGGTTGCGCAAGCGCTCTGCCATCAAGAACGTGATGACCGGCCAGCCCACCAGAAAGCCGATGGAATAGATCAGGCCGTCATAGCCCGAGGCCATCACCGCGGCTGAAATACCCAGAAAAGAGGCGGCAGACATGTAGTCGCCTGCAATCGCCAGGCCGTTCTGGAACCCGGTGATGCCTCCACCGCCTGTGTAGAAGTCAGCGGCGGATTTGGTTTTGGCAGCGGCCCATTTGGTAATGAACAGCGTCATGATCACGAAGCCGGCAAACATGCTGATGGCAACCCAGTTGGTGGGTTGTTTCTCAACTTGTCCGAGATCGGCTCCAGCGGCCAAGGCGGCGCCAGTGGCAAGCAGGGCAGCCAGCGCGATCAGAGTGGATTTGAGGTGGCTCATTTGGAGACGTCCTTCAGGATGGCAGTGGTCAGGTCGTCAAATTCGCTGTTGGCCCGACGCACGTAAATGGCTGTAATGACAATGGTGAAGACGATCACGCCCATGCCGATGGGAACGCCCACGGAGGTCACGCCGGCGCCAATGGGTTGCGCCAGAAAGGGCTTGTTGAAGGCGATCAAGGCGATGTAGCCGTAGTACACGACCATCATCAGAAGGGTCAGGCCCCAGCCGAAGCTGTTGCGTTTTTTTCGAAGTTCATGGTACTTCGGATGCGTTTGGATTTTGTCGACTACGGGATCACTCATGGAGACCCTCCATTGTTTGGTTTGTTGTTGAAATAGAAGAGGGCGTGGCGGGAACACGTCATTTGTATTTTGTCAATCAGGACTGACCATGTCCTTACGACAGGTGATGGCAAACGAGTTTGGCACCACCATGAGCTGACGCGATGAAAAGTGTGCCGCTTCATCTGTGTGGGCCTCTCGCGATGCTCCACGCTACCGCACCCTGAGGTGGTCAACTTTACGTTGGCTGGTGTGCCAATGCCTTCCGGTGG
>CAZBKX010000333.1:0-4667 GCA_964492535.1 uncultured Rhodoferax sp.
TTGTGGCCTTCGCCGCCGATGTAGGAGATCACCTCAAACCCGTTGGTCAAGCGCACTTTGGCGACTTTCCGCAGAGCCGAGTTAGGTTTCTTTGGCGTCGTGGTGTAAACACGGGTGCAAACACCGCGGCGCTGTGGAGAATTTTGCATCGCAGGGCTTTTGGACTTGATCGTTTCGACCTCGCGCCCCTGACGTACTAGCTGATTGATGGTTGGCACTTAAGCCTCCTAATGAAGAAACGTCCCTAAACGTTTGAAAACAACGAAAACGTGAATCCCCTCGGAAATTCCGAAAAGCCTTCTACTATATCAGGTCACCACCATGACTGCAAGCTTGAGCTTCTCGCGACCCACTGAGCCCAAGGGACGCCCACACGCCAAGCTTTGGGTGATGCACGCCAACCCCTATTTGATCCAAAGCCGCAAGGCGTCCCAGGTCCGCCCGAACAAACCAGCCTCTTCGACGGCCTCCAGTGCGACCAAGGGCACCTCAACAAGGAACTGGTCTCCAGACTTGACTTTGAGGGTTCCCACTTGTTGGCCTTTGGCAATCGGGGCTACCAAGGGATCAGGCCGCACGACTTCGGTCTTGAGTTTGGCGCCATCGCCAGCCGGCACTGTCACCACAATAGCCAGCGGGCGACCGAGCTTGGCGGTGGCACTGCGGCCTTTCCAGACGGCGGGGGACACCACCGCCTGATTACCCTCAAACAACTTGACCGACTCAAAGGCGGTGTAACCCCAATTCAACAGCTTTTGGGACTCGTTGGCACGGGCATTTTCATTGGCAGCGCCAAGCACAATTGAGATCAAACGACGACTGCCAGTGGCTTGCGGAGTTCCGGCAGCCGCCCCTGGTGTGCCCAAGCTGGCAAAGTCACGCTTGGCTGTGGCAATCAGGCAATACCCCGCAGCAGCGGTATGCCCGGTTTTCAATCCATCCACAGAAGGGTCACGAAACAGCAACAAATTGCGATTGCTGTCGTTGGCAGCCGGCGTGCCCTGATATCGGTATTTTTTGATCGCATAGTACGGCACATAGTCAGGGAAGTCCTGTATCAACCGGGTTGCCAGCATACCTAGATCACGCCCCGTGGTGGTGTGCCCCGCTTCGGTCAGACCTTCGGGATTTTTGTAGCTGGTGGACTTCATGCCCAACGCCTTGGCCTGATCATTCATCAACTGTACAAACCGCTCCACTGTGCCGCCCACGCCCTCGGCGAGCGCCACAGTGGCATCGTTGCCACTTTGCACGATCATGCCCTTGATGAGGTCCTCCACGGGCACCATCATCTTGGGGTCAATAAACATTCGGGAGCCCGGCATTTTCCAGGCTCGCTCACTCACGGGCAAGGTCTGTTTAATGTCTATTTTTTTGCTGCGCAACGCATCAAAAACGATATAAGCAGTCATCAGCTTGGTCAGAGACGCCTGCTCTACAGGCGAATCAATGTTTTTTTCCGCCAGCATCTGGTTGGACGTGACATCAAACAACAAATAGGACCGTGCTGCAATTTCAGGCGCTTGAACGGTTTGCGCAGACACGGCGAAACACCATGCTGCAACTAGAGAGAGTAAAAGTTTTTTCATAGCTGGAAGTAAGTCCCGACCCCTTCACGGGGACCGGTAAAGATTTGAATTTGCCGTCAGCTTGACGGTCCGAGGTGAGCGCCAGAAAAGCGCGCGACGTCATTGAGACTAACGGCCTGCTCCTGCGGGCACGAGAAGACGCGTGACCACCACGCCATTTTTCAGATGAGACTCTACGATTTCATCAATGTCTTCGTTGTCAACAAAGATGTACCAAACCGCCTCGGGATACACCACCGCCACCGGACCAGCAGAACAACGATCCAGGCAACCCGCCTTGTTGACACGGACCTGCCCCGGACCCGCCAGGCCAGCATCCTTGACTTGGCTTTTGCAGCGCTCAAAGCCTGCCTGCGCCTGGTGCAAAGCGCAGCAGTCCTCGCCATTTTTTCGCTCATTGAGACAGAAAAAAATGTGTCTTTCGTAGTAAGAATTGGCCTGCACGGCCTCCGATGCGCCCGCGCCGGCGCCAGATGTAGTTTCAGTCATGCAGATGATTCTAGTTTTTTCGGTGCGCCTTCACCGACCTGGATCAGCAGATAAACCAAAGCGGCATAAGGCCACAGCCAACCCAGCCACTGCGCCAGCCCGTGAAATCGGATAAAGCGGCCCTGCTCCCAGTCAGACAGCGTTTGCTCAAAATCGGGGCTGGCGGGCGATTGATTGAGAAGGCTCAAATAGAACCCCAGCGCCAACAACACCAGTGCCAGAACGGCGCGCCGGGGCAAGCCCAGCGCGGCACAGGCCAAGGCGCCGGCGCCGATCAGCCCGAATCGGACCGGCAAAGTGAACCAAGCCCACGCATGCTCAGGCCCAAAGCTCAAGGCGGCAGAGAGTGCTGTCACACCCAGGCCAGCCGCGAAAAGCATCAATGCAAACCATGCGCGCCGCGCCACTGACGGAATAACAAAAAAGCCCAACAAACAAGGAATCAACACCCCCAGGGCGACACAAACCAACTCCATGCCTGGCACCAGGGGCTGCAGTTCAATGTCCCTGACCGGCAACCACTCCAGAAAAGGCGTGTCTGCCAGCGCGTCGACCAAAGCGGCCTCCAATCGCTCCAGCACCTGCCCCAAACCAAAAGGAACGGCAGCGGGGAACAACAAAGCCAGAGGCCACAGTGCCAGCAGCACAAGGGCGCCACGGGAATCAGCCACAAACCAGCGAGATCTGAAGCGACTCCAATGGTCAATGACACCCAACTTTTCAAGGGACCATGCCAAGACGGCACCCATCCAGGCGCCCAGACTGTTCAATCCAAGATCAACATTGGAGGGCACCCGAATCGGCAAATACCCTTGCAAGGACTCTAGGCCCAGTGACAGGACGGTTGCCACCAGTGTGGCTAGGCCAACTGCAAACGACGCACGACCTGTACGCAAGGCGGTGAGCGCCAATAGAAACCCCAGCGGCACGTAACCCACGACATTGACCGCGACATCAAAGCCGGTCCAGTATTTGGGTAGCGGGGCACTCAGGAACGTCCAGGGCCAGATACCTTGGTCACGCCAGTCGGTAAACGGGTACAGGCTGGCATACACAATCAGCCCGGCATACACCACCGACAGGGGCCAGGCAGAAGTCTTGTGCATCGGGCCTGTGACGTCTAGAACGGCTTGACCACCACCAAAACCACGGCGACCAACAGCAACAAAACCGGCACCTCGTTAAACCAGCGATACCAGACGTGGCCGCGCGCGCTCTCACCTCGCACAAACTTCTTGAGCATCCGGCTGCAGGCGTGGTGATAGCCCAGCGCCAGCGCCACCACCCCCAGCTTGGCATGCATCCATCCGTTGCCCGGCCCCCAGCCGATGGCGTAACCGATCCAGAGCCATAGGCCCAGAGCCACAGCGGGAACCGCCAGGAGGGTGGTGAAACGCATCAGTTTGTGCGCCATCAAAAGCAAGCGATCCCGCTCTGCCACCGAGCCTGGCGACACCATGGCGAGGTTGACAAAGATACGAGGCAGATAAAAGAGGCCCGCAAACCAGCTGGCAACAAAAACGATGTGAAGTGACTTGATCCAGAGCATCAGCGCAGTTTAGCCCTGAAGGGAATGGGAGTGGCGCGGACAAAAAAAACCCCAGCACAGGGCTGGGGTGGTAAGCCTATTTGCTGTCACACATCAAGGCCCCGCTCAGGGAGGAAAAGCGGGAGGCAGTGAACTGCCCGTGTTGAATTTAACAAAATTTGCGACGTTCATCAAGTAACAAAATGATTTTTTGTCCGCTGGAGGACAAAAAGCGTTCCCCGATTACACTTTTCCGCTATGACTACCTATGCTCCCTATCCTCTGGGCCGCCCGCGCCGCTTGCGTCGCGACGCCTTCACGCGCAATTTGGTCCGTGAAAACGCCCTCACCCCACACGATCTGATTTATCCGGTGTTTGTGGTTGATGGACAACAACAGCGCGAGCCGATTGGCTCCATGCCGGGCGTGGAACGTTTGAGTCTGGACTTGCTGCTGCCGGTCGCCGAGGAGTGCGTGCGCCTGGGCATTCCGGTCATGGCCTTGTTTCCGGTGATCGATCCTGCGCTCAAAACCCCCGACGGCCGCGAAGCCACGAACCCGGACGGGCTCGTGCCCCGGGTGGTGCAGGCCCTCAAGAAAGAATTCCCCGACTTGGGTTTGATGACCGATGTGGCATTGGACCCTTTCACCACCCATGGTCAGGACGGCTTGCCCGACCCGAATCCGGCAGAGAACGGTTACATCCTGAACGACGCCACCATTGAAGTATTGGTGAAGCAGGCGCTCACCCAAGCGGCTGCAGGGGTAGACATCGTGGCCCCCAGTGACATGATGGACGGTCGCATCAGTGCGATTCGCCAGGCGCTCGAGGCCAACCACTTTGTGCACACGCGCATCATGGCCTACAGCGCCAAGTACGCGAGCGCCTTCTATGGCCCATTCCGCGATGCGGTGGGCTCGGCTGGCAACCTGGGCAAAAGCAACAAAAAGGTCTACCAGATGGACCCGGGCAACTCCGACGAAGCGCTGCGCGAGGTGGCGATGGACATTGCCGAGGGCGCCGACATGGTGATGGTCAAGCCCGGCATGCCGTATCTGGA
>CAZBKX010000334.1:0-1887 GCA_964492535.1 uncultured Rhodoferax sp.
AGCTGCCTTTGAATGTCAAGGTGGTCTTGTCGGGTGCCTGGCTGATATCGATAGCCGCCACCAACCATTGCTGGCTTGCGGGGCTGGCCTGCACGGCGGGCTGCGCAGGCAGTTGCGCCCTGGCCGCCTGCTGGGCAAAACTCTGAATCACATCGGCCTGCAAGCGCCGACTGTGCGGCAGGTGGGGTGTTGGGTCGTCCAGGCTGCGGCATAAATGACCGATCAAGCGATGCATCAAACGCTGGGTCAACCACAGAACGACCACCTCCCCTGGGGCAAGTTCGCCGGTGAGGCGAAGGCGGTCTTCGACCTCGATGTACTGCGTGGTGATTCGCTGCAGGTCTGGCATGGGATGAATTTTTCCTCGGGTTGATGGTGGTGTTTTTGCTATTTATTAGATAGCTATTAGCGCATTATTCAAGAAGGCTGGATGCCAATTTGGCACCCAATTCGTAACGACAACCCTTTTCCGTGAAACAGATCACGCAGGTTGGGTCACGCCAGCAGCAGCACATTCAGCCCGGCCAGGCTGGTGTCTGGAACGCCCACCACATGGATGACGTTTTCCTCGCCCTCGGTAGCACCGAGGTGCAGGTAAGCGCCTGGACTCAGAGGCTGCCAGCCCATGGCTTCTCCGGCCAGCGCCTGTATGTCCGCCTGGCTGACGGTGTCCAGTGAGGTCAGGGGGTTTTCGCAAAATGTCAGGTAAGGGGGGCATGGTCGGTATCCGTGGAATTTCAGCGTGTCACTGGCTTGCGCGCAGCGGGGTCGGCAGGGGAGTTTACCGAAACCGCTGCAGTTTCAATCAGCTGAACACCCCACCATATTGCTTGCGCAAGTCCCCTTTTTGAACCTTGCCGGTGCCGCCCACGGGCAGGGAGTCGACAAAAATCACGTCATCGGGCACCCACCATTTGGCCACGCGCTCGCCCAGGAAGGCCAGCATGTCGTCGCGTTCCAGGGTTTGGCCGGGCTTGCGCACAATGAAGATCAGGGGCCGCTCGTCCCACTTGGGATGCTTGACGCCAATGACGGCGGCCATGGCCACGCCAGGGTGGCCCATGGCGGCGTTTTCCAGGTCGATGGAGCTGATCCACTCGCCGCCGGTCTTGATGACGTCTTTGGCGCGGTCGCGGATTTGCATCATGCCCAGCGCATCGATGGTGGCAATGTCGCCGGTGGGGAACCAGCCATCGACCAATGGCGAGACTTCGCTTTTGTAGTAGCCGGTCACGATCCATTGCCCGCGCACCATGAGTTCGCCTTGCGTGACGCCATCGCGCGGCAGCGTGGCTCCGGTGTCGTCCACGATCTTGATCTCCACGCCAAACACCGATCGACCCTGGCGGGCAATGATGGCGTGGCGTTCGGCGGGGGGCAAAGCCAGGTCTTTGGGGGTGAGTGAGCTCATGGTGCCCACAGCAGTGGTCTCGGTCATGCCCCAGCCGTGGCGCACCTCCACACCGTAGTCGTCGGCAAACTTGGCGATCAAGGACACCGGCATGGCCGAGCCGCCCACGGCGGTGCGGCGCATGGTGGAGAAGCGCAGGCCGTGCTGCTCCAGGTGTTGCATCAGGCCCAGCCAGATGGTGGGCACGCCCGCACTCACCGTGACCCGCTCGGTCTCCATGAGTTCGTACAGGCTGGCACCGTCCAGACGCGGGCCAGGCAAGACCAGTCGGGCGCCGCCGATGGGCGCCGCGTAGGGAATGCACCAGGCGTTAATGTGGAACATGGGCACCACCGGCAACACCGTGTCTTGCGGTGACAGCGACAAAATGCCGGGCAGGCAGCCCGACATGGCGTTGAGCACTATCGCCCGGTGCGAGTACAGGGCGCCTTTGGGGTTGCCGGTGGTGCCCGAGGTGTAGCACAGGGCCGCGCCGG
>CAZBKX010000335.1:0-3508 GCA_964492535.1 uncultured Rhodoferax sp.
TCCAGGGTGTTTTTGAGGGTGCGGCTTTGCTCGACCCCAAACAGGGCTTCGGCCAGGTTACGCACTTCGGCCATCGGGTGCAGTTTCAGGCGGGCCTCATCGACCAGGTGGTAGCGCAGCCTGGGGCGAAAGGGCTCCAAGCCAGGCAGGCTGGGGCCAAAGCAGTCGGCTACATCCTGGGATGCTTTCCACGCGGGCGTGCCGTTGTACAGCACGATGGGCACAGTGGGTGGTAACAGGCCGTCCTGGAGCTCACCTTCCTTGATCAGGTGCTGGGACAGTAGCCCCATGTAGACCATCATGCGCAAGGCCATCCAGGGGTCAGGCTCGCTTTGGAACTCCAATAGCAGATACACCCACACCCATTGCTCGGTGGAGGCTTCGGCCAGTGCGACCGGGACCAACTGGAGGCCAGTAGAAAAGGCTAAAGCTGGTGAGAGTTCAGCAATTGGTTTGCGTTAAATATATACGCAATCTGCGTACAATATTCGAATGAAAGCCATATTCGTTGAATTGCCACCGTTTGAAAGAGTGCGTGTCAGTTACCTCACTGACGAAGCATACAGAGTGTTGCAAAACGAGCTGATTCAAAACCCCCTCGCAGGGAATGTCATTGAGGGCACTGGTGGCTTGCGTAAGTTGCGACAGCCTGATCCACGAAGAGGTAAGGGCAAACGTGGTGGCTTACGCACCATTTATTACTGGTGGCTCGAAGGAGGTCAATTTTGGCTCTTTGCTGTGTATGACAAAGACCAGGCTGATGATTTGACATCTGAGCAGCGTACAACGCTGAAACGCCTTTTAGAAGCCGAGCGAAAACACCGTCAATCCAAGGAGAATTAACATGACAAAACGAGATATCTTCTCTGAAATCGTAGAGGGTTTTGATGCACTGAAATCTGAGCGTGAGGGTAAATTGACTTTGCGCCAAGTCAAAGCTAGCGCACAACCTGTGCCTGTGCTGGCACCGCAAGAAGTGTTGGCTGTTCGTGAGAAATTGAATTTTTCTCGTCCAGTCTTTGCGCGCTATTTGCGAACTAACCCACGCACACTGGAGAACTGGGAGCAAGGCCGAGCAAAACCGAATGCGCAGGCGGCTCTACTTATCCGAATGGTGGGGCAGTTTCCTGACATGGTGCAGCGGCTGGAAGCTGTTTGAAAGAACACTGCTGCAAGGCGCACTAATTCCGTCTGACAGGTAATTGGTGGTAATGGTAGGTAATTGGGGTCAGATTCCAATTAATTCATATATGTGCTATCAGCGGTAGTGTTTTTAAGCCAATTAGGCTTCTAGCAGTTTAATCCATTTGCTTATAAATCTCAAATAGATAGCATACCTGGACAGCGAATCAGCCGCTAATCAATCAGAAATGCGCAGAGGCCATAAAGAGAAACCCGTCAAGCACAAGGCAGACGGGTTTTTATGACGTGTGGCTTGTTGTCAGAGCGCGGGGCAATCGGGTGCAGTTTCATGCGGGGGTCAGGCTCGCTTTGGAACTCCAGCAGCTGATACACCCACACCCATTGCTCGGTGGAGGCTTCGGCCACTGCGACCGGGACCAATTGGGGGCCAGCGAAAAGGGCTAAAGCTGGTGAGAATTCGACCTTGGTAAAGGCTTAAACGGTAGTC
The DNA here is from genome assembly GCA_964492535.1 of uncultured Rhodoferax sp. GTDB lineage: Bacteria > Pseudomonadota > Gammaproteobacteria > Burkholderiales > Burkholderiaceae_C > Rhodoferax. Next base: position 1,631 of record CAZBKX010000335.1, read on the forward strand.
CCGCCCAATGGCCTTGTCTGTTGGGCGGGGTGTTGTGCGTTAATCCATTCAGTTGGTATGCGTCATAAAATGGCAAAGCCTGCCATACAAAGGAGAAAACAATGACCCTCAATATATCTTTACCCCTGGAGTTGGAGACTCGTGTTCGTGAACATGTGGCTTCTGGGCTTTATGGCTCTGCCAGTGAGGTTATTCGCGAAGCACTGCGCTTGTTTGAGGCATACCAGGCAGTACAGACATCAAGCTTGGTTGCTTTGAAAGCTGACATTGCCGAGGGAATGGCCGATCTACACGCCGGTCGCGTTGCCGAGATGGATATGGCCTCCATCAAGGCCCAAGGCCGTGCAATCCTTAAAGCCAAGTCTTTGAAATAATGGCGACGGTTAACTTTGCGCAAAGTGCCCGAACTGATCTGCTTGAAGTATGGTTGTTCATTGCAGAAGAAAACCTCAATGCAGCAGACCGTGTGCTCGACACCATCGAGCAAGAAGCCGAGATACTGGCAACGCAACCACTCATGGGCCGTGCTCGACCGGATTTGGCACAAGATATTCGGACTTGGCCAACCTCAACTTCTTACACGCTGTTCTATGTGGCAGAGTCAGATGGCATCACGGTAGTTCGAGTTCTGCATCATGCGCGGGATGTCCAGAGAGTTCTATTTTGATGTGCTCCACGATCTCCAAAACACCAGCGCACCCCGTCAAAACTGGTGACAATTTGGTTTCGACTGCCACCCAAAAAAACGCCCCCGCTAGCTAATATCTATAGCGCCATGAGCCGACTTACTCAGCCCGTCCTCCTCACACCCCTCCCCGCTGCCTCATCAGGTTCACCCTGTTGGGTGGGGTGCTTGCAATACGGGCAGGTTCCCATAAGCTACCTTTTGCGCCATTCCTGGTTAAAATTTTGTATTTACGAGTCCACCATGTCTATCAATGTAAAACTTGCTGAATCACTGGTCGAGCAGGCGAGGCGTTACGCCTTGATTCAGCATCGCTCCGTACCCAAGCAAATTGAGTATTGGTCGCAGATTGGCAAGATCGCAGAAGAAAACCCCGACTTGCCCTTTTCCATGATCCGCGATATTTTGATTGCAGATCAAGAAGCACCTGTGGGCGAGTACGTCTTCAGTTGATGCGAATTTTCGTTACGCCGACGTTCGAGCGAGCGGCGAAGAAGCTAGATCGTCCGCAAAAAGAGGAGCTCGACGTGGCCGTGAAAACCGTTGTTGGTGACACGCGAATTGGCGAGGAAAAGGTGGGTGACCTTGATGGGATTCGTGTCTACAAATTCCGCATGAGCAATCAGTTGTGGCTGCTGTCTTATCGAATCCTGGATGAAGACAGCATCAAACTTCTGACAGTGGGGTCGCACGAAAATTTCTATCGAGATTTGAAGCGAATAGAACACTGACCCAAAACACCAGCGCACCCCGCCAAAACTGGTGACAACTTGATTTCGACCGCCACCTGAGAAAACGCCCCTGCCACACCCGCCCTCAATGCCATCCATCGCTGGGTTGGGTGGGCAGCGGGTGAGGCTATGTAATTGGGGTCAGATTCCAATTAACTGTGTTCGGCCTTGCAAAAGCACCAGCTGATTCAACCCTGACCCATCAAGCTGCAAACCACAGCCGGTAAGCAAGCGGTGGAAGGCCTGTTTCGCATAGACGAAGCCGCGTTAAACCAACTGCCGGCCGAAGCGCCGATAGAGCTGCGCAACACAGGCGCCCTGCTGTGTGCCTATTGCCAGCTACTGTCGATACAGCATTTGCAAACCCTGGGGCAGCTTGCTGCTGCACATGCACAAGCAGAAGCCAAAGCACAGGCCTCCTTGCCTACCCAAAATGGCGAGTTGGACCTGTCGTTTCTCTAC
>CAZBKX010000336.1:0-4066 GCA_964492535.1 uncultured Rhodoferax sp.
CTGAAAGCTGGCTCCTGCCAACCAACCTTGAAACCATGAGATGAATAGCCAAAGGCCAAAACCAGGCGCTTGAGCCCTGTTTGTTTGATGTGTTTTTGCAAGAGACTCAACTTCCAACGGCATTGCGGGCGCACCCCGCCAACAACGATTTATCGCTGGACAAAACGCTGGTCTGAACATTCGCCACGTCCAGCACGGTATGAAACAGATTATCGTGCGACCAGTTTTTGAGGGCCTGCTGCTTCAGGCAGGCGGCATCCAGCTTCAACGATTGTGCAAACGAGTTCGACATCCAGGTCAACATGGGCACATGGGTTTGCTCGTCGGGGGCAAAGCTGTAGGGCATGCCATGCAGGTACAGGCCCTTTTCACCCAATGATTCCCCGTGGTCCGACACATACAACAGCATGGTGGGGCGGCCCTGGGTCTCCAGCCAGCGGATCGTCTCGGCCAGCATGGCGTCGGTCGCGCGCAGGCTGTTGTCGTAGGCATTGACAATTTCTTGCTGCTGGCACGCCTGCAGCGAGGTGCTGGTGCATTCGGGCAGAAAAGCTTTCAGGCTGGTGGGCGAGCGCTTGTAGTAGGCCGGGCCGTGGCTGCCCATCTGGTGCAAGACGACCACCGTGCCGGCAGGATTCACCTGGGGGTGCTGTGCCGCGAGTTGACCGGGCAACGCACGCAGCAAGGCCATATCCTGGCACTCGCCCGACTCACACAGGCCCGGCGGGGCCACCGTGCTCACCTCGACATTGGGAACACGGTCACACACACCTTTGCAGCCCGACTGGTTGTCCAGCCAGAGCACCGACATGCCCGCGCGCTTCAGGATGTCCAGAATGCTCTCAAAGCGTGCATCACTGGCCACGTAGTCCGTGCGCCCCAAGTGTGAAAACATGCAGGGCAACGAAGTCTCGGTATTGGTGCCGCACGATCTCACCTGCGGAAAATACACCAGATTACCCTTGGCTTGCAGCGCCTTGAGCTGTGGCGTGGTGTCGCGCTCATACCCGCCCAGCCCGAAATCGGCGGCCCGTGCGGTCTCACCCACCACCAGCACAATCAGCGGCGACGGACCTGCACCGCCCGCGGGCAGGACGATATGGGCGTCAGCGCCCACCGTCTGCAGCACTTGCTGCGAGCGTTTGACCTCACCCACCGAGTGCCGCCCGATCGCGTAAACCGAGTTGTAGGGGTTGATCATGTAGCGCAGCGACTTGTGGTTGCGCATCAGGGAAGCCAAGTCCTGAAAGCTCAGGGCAAGTGCCGCCACCGCCACCAAAGAAGCCAATAGTGCCCACAATGCCTGACGCCCCAGAAGCTGCCCCACAGGCAAACGGCGCAGCGGCTGACGCCACCACCAAATCCCCGGCAGCACCACGCCCAACAGCAGGGCCAGCCCCAGCGCGGGCGTGAGCAGGTCACGGACCTCACGCACATCGGTGCCCGCCACGTTGGCCATCATGCTGGGGTCAATCACGACGCCGTAGGCGACCATGAAATAACTGCTGGCCGTGGCCGTGGTCAGCAACAACAAGCCGGCGGGTTTGAGCCAGCGCGGCCACACCAGGAAGGCCAGCGTGGCAAAAAGAAGGCCCGCCAACGCCAGCGCGAGACCCAGCGCGCCCAGCAGGGCGCGGGCGCTCTGCAACTCGGGCAATCGCCCCAGCGCCAGCCACAGGGGCAGGTTACCCACCGTGCTGATCCACAGTGTCAAGACCAACATCAGACTGGTGGGGTGCCAGGCCCGGGCCAGCGGGGGAGCGCCGGAGGGGCCGGCATCCCTGTCCTGCGGAACGTGCAATGGATCGGAATGAGAGGAAGCTAGGGTCATGCGCAGGATTTTTAATGACCAGCCTTATCGCAACATTAAATGGCCAATGACAAGCACCGCGGGTTGACCGACCGCAAACCAGGCGCATTAAATTTGTTCTACGCTGCCCACACCATGCCGATACAGCCTCCACTCCCTATTCGTCAACCCGCGGTGGCCGGCGCCTTCTATCCCGGGCAGCGCTCCAACTTGTCCAGCGAAGTCACGGCCCTGTTGGCCGGGGTTGGGCCTGCAGATCACCGGAACAAATCAGACGCCCGGGCACCCAAAGCCGTCATCGTGCCCCATGCCGGCTACATCTATTCGGGGGCCACCGCCGCACTGGCCTACGCCCGGCTCTCGCCCGCCCGTCACACCATCCGGCGCGTGGTGTTGCTTGGGCCAGTCCACCGTGTGCCGACTCCAGGCTTGGCCCTGCCGGGGGCCACGGCTTTTGCCACGCCCTTGGGCACGATTGAGATGGATCAGGCGGCTGTGGACGCCATCCGGCACTTGCGCCAGGTGGTGGTGAGCCCGGCGGCCCATGCCATGGAACACTCGCTGGAGGTGCAGCTGCCCTTTTTGCAAGTGGTGCTGGAGGATTTCAAGCTCTTGCCACTGGCCGTGGGGGATGCCACGCCCGATGAAGTGGCCCAGGTGCTGGAGGCGCTATGGGGTGGCCCGGAGACCCTGATCGTCATCAGCTCGGACCTGTCCCACTTTTTGCCCTACAAAACAGCGCAAGCGGTGGACCAGGACACCGTCAACCATATTCTGGCGCTGGACGGCACCCTCACGCACCAGCAAGCGTGTGGTGGCACGCCGGTCAACGGCTTGCTGCTGGCAGCCAAAAGGCATCACCTGCAGGCGCAGTTGCTGGGACTGTGCAACTCGGGGGACACCGCGGGCGACAAAGGCCGGGTAGTCGGCTATGCCTCGGTCGCCTTCATGGAGGAAACGCACCATGCCCAACCACATTAAACACAGCCGCCACACCGCTGCGCACCCACCGCCTGCCCGCCACCGGCACCCGGGGCACACCCTGCTGCCGATTGCCCGCGCTGCAATTTCAACGGCTGTGGGTCAACCGCATCACGCCGATGAGACGGCGCAGTGGCTGCACGAGGCAGGAGCCTGCTTTGTTACCCTGACCCAGCAAGGCGCGCTGCGCGGTTGCATTGGATCGCTGGAGGCACGCCGCCCCCTGCTCATGGATGTCAAGGCCAACGCAGTCGCGGCAGCCCTGCAAGACCCCCGCTTCAGGCCGCTGGCTGCAGCAGAACTCCTTGACACCGAGATTGAGGTGTCGCTGTTGTCGGCCTTGCAGGCCATGGTGTTTGACAGCGAGCACCACGCGCTGGACCAGTTGCAGCCGGGTGTGCACGGGGTGGTTCTGGAATTTGAGCGCTACCGCAGCACTTTTTTGCCCCAGGTGTGGGAGCAATTGCCCAGTGCCGTTGACTTCATGGCCCAGCTCAAACGCAAGGCCGGTCTGCCCGCCAACTTTTGGGCACCCGGCCTGCGGCTGCAGCACTACACCGTGAGTCAATGGAAAGAATCAGACCTGGGGCCCGCCACCGTTGAGGCGCCGCTCAAGGAGGCACCATGAAGCCTGAATCCAGCTACCCCGGGCGCTACTGGCATTGGCTGGACGATGGCCGCATGCAATGCGACCTGTGCCCGCGCGACTGCCGCCTGCACGAGGGCCAGCGCGGCGCCTGCTTTGTGCGCATGCGCCAGGCTGATCAGATGATTCTGACCACCTATGGGCGATCAAGCGGCTTTTGCGTGGACCCGATCGAGAAAAAGCCGCTCAACCACTTCTACCCCGGCAGCAGCGTCCTGTCGTTTGGCACCGCCGGCTGCAACCTGGCCTGCAAGTTTTGCCAGAACTGGGACATCAGCAAGTCCCGCGACATGGACCGTCTGATGGACCAGGCCTCGCCCCTGGCAATTGCCATGGAGGCCAAAAAATACGGCTGCAAGAGCGTGGCCTTCACTTATAACGACCCGGTCATCTTTGCGGAATACGCCATGGATGTGGCCGATGCCTGCCACGCCCACGGCATTCAAACCGTGGCGGTGACTGCCGGCTACATGCACGACCAGCCCCGGCGTGATTTTTACGCCAGGATGGATGCGGCCAACGTCGACCTCAAAGCCTTCACGGACGACTTCTATTTCAAGCTCACTGGCTCGCACCTGCAGCCGGTGCTCGACACCCTGGTCTACCTGACACATGAAACCCGGGTGTGG
>CAZBKX010000337.1:0-10000 GCA_964492535.1 uncultured Rhodoferax sp.
TGGGTCGCCCCATCCGCAGCCTGCCAGCGCGCGAGCGGGCACGGCAACTGGCTTGGCTGGGGCAGAACGAGACATCGGGCGATGATTTGACGGTGTTGGACGTGGCACTTTTGGGCCGCTTGCCGCACCAGGCCTGGCTGGCCGCGCCCAGCGCTGCTGATCACACGGCTGTGGAGCAGGCCTTGAGGGCGACCCAGGCCTGGGAGTGGCGTCACCGTACTTTGGGGCAGCTGTCGGGGGGTGAGCGCCAGCGCGTGCTGCTGGCCCGGGCTTTGGCGGTCCAGGCACCGGTGCTGCTGATGGACGAACCCCTGGCCAACCTCGATCCGCCACATCAGGCTGACTGGCTGGAGGTGGTGCACTGTTTGTTGATGGCTGGCACGACCGTGGTGAGCGTGTTGCACGAAATCACTCTGGCTTTGCACGCCGATCAGATGGTGATCATGGCGCAGGGGCGCGTCACGCATCAGGGCGAGTGCGCTGATGTTTCCACCCACCGGGCGTTGGAGGCGGTGTTTGATCACCGGATTGTGATTCATCCACTGGCGGGGCAGTGGGTTGCGATGCCGGCTTCTCGGGTTGCGCGGTGAAGGTTTTTTTGGTTGGGTTGGCGGGCGCGGCTTGGCATGGCACTCGGCTCTGCGGCTGTCCCCCGCGTCTGCCTAGGGCAGACAGCTCCTCCTTGATGCCGCGACGCCGAGTGCCATGCCAAGCCGCTTTTGCTGGCGCAATTTGCATTCGGAAATTTGACGGTCACTCACACTCGCTGAGGCGGGTGGGGTGGGCGTTCTGCGTAGGTCAAGGAGGAGGACGAAGGACGGGGGACACGGAGCAGAACGTCCGCCCCAGCCGCATCAGCACGCGCGCCAACAATATTGCATCCCCTATTTGTTCTCAGTCCCCATTCTTTTCAACCGTCAGATTTCAAAAATAATTGGAATCTGACCCTCATTTTTTTTAACCATGCAAATTGAAACTCCTCCCACTGAAAAGCCCTACGACAAACCCGAAGGCGAGCGCCGGGGGTTGGTCATCGTCAACACGGGCGACGGCAAGGGCAAGAGTACGGCGGCTTTTGGGCTGGCTTTGCGCGCGCATGGCCGGGCCAAGGCGGTCAAGATTTTTCAGTTCATGAAGGTGCCCAGCGCCCGCTTTGGCGAGCACCGCATGTTTGAGCAACTGGGCATTCCGATTGAAGGTTTGGGCGATGGCTTTAGCTGGAAAAGCCAGGACCTGGAGCATTCGGCTCAACTTGCGCGCGATGGCTGGCAAAAAGCCAAGGCTGCCATTTTGAGCGGGGACTACTTCATGGTGACGCTTGATGAAATCACTTACCCGCTGATTTACGGCTGGATGCCGATTGACGATGTGCTGGAAACCCTCAAGACCCGCCCCAGCCACGTGCATGTGGTGCTGACCGGGCGGCGCTGCCCGCCCGAAATCATTGAGTTGGCCGATACGGTGACCGAGATGACCATGGTCAAGCATGCGTTCAAGGCGGGTATTCCGGCGCAGCGCGGGATTGAGGACTGAAGAGCCTTCTTTGAAATTGTTTGACACGCACGATGCCACTTGACCCTGGTTGGTTCATCGGCGCAGCTGCTCTGTTGGTCGCGCTGGCCGTCGACCACTGGTGGGGCGAGCCGCGCCTGCGGCTGCACCCGGTGGTCTGGATGGGCAACTATCTGGCGTGGGGCGGGCAACTCGCGCAACGGGTGGCCGGGCAGGGCAGCGCGTTCATCCACCGGGGTCAGGTGGGGTCGCAGGTCGATTTCAAGGCTTTTTGGCTTGCAGCCGGCGTTTGGATTGGGGGAGGTGGTTTAGTTTTGATAGCAAGCTCGGCACTGCAATGGGGCGTGCTTGCCGTGCCGGGGCTGCTGATGCCGGTGATGGATGGCGCGCTGGGGTCGGTATGGGGTGGGTACGCAAGCCATGTTTTGGCGGCGGTTTTGATGGGCTGCCTGCTCAAACCCATGCTGGCCTGGGCCATGCTTGAAAGCGAGGTGCTGGCCGTTGAAAAAGCTCTCAACCCCGAGCATGGCGGCTCTTTGGCAGCGGGCCGGGAACGGCTGAGCTGGCTGGTGAGCCGCGATGTGTCGAAGCTCACGGACGTGCAGGTGCGTGAGAGTGCCATCGAGTCGCTGGCCGAGAACCTCAACGATTCGGTGGTGGCGCCGATCTTCTGGTTTGTGCTGCTGGGCTTGCCCGGCGCCGCGCTGTACCGGTTTGCCAACACGGCTGACGCCATGTGGGGCTACCCCGGCATCTACAAAGGTCAGAACTGGCAATGGGCGGGCAAGTGGGCGGCGCGGATGGACGATGGCTTGAGTTACATCCCGGCGCGGATCACGGGCGCGCTGCTGGCAGCGGTATCAGGCGGCATCGCCTTGTCATCCCTGCGCACGGAGGCTGCCCGCACGCCGTCGCCCAACAGCGGTTGGCCGATGGCGGGAATGGCTCTGGCATTGGGGGTGTGCCTGCAAAAACCCGGGGTCTATGTCTTGAACGCCTTCGGGCGCCCTGTGCAGGCCCGAGAGGTGCATCAGGCGGTCATTTATGCATCAAAAGCGCTTCTGGCCGGGGTATTGATTGCCTTGATAGCTATTTATTTTATTCACCTACTGGGATTCCAAGGCGATGTTCCCTAGCCATTCAGCCGATTCGCCCGCCCCGAATCGGCAGCAGCAAGCGCCCCGCCAGCACGGCGGGCCCGATGCTCTGGGCGTGCCGCGCTTTGATTTTTCCACCAATAGCAACGCCTGCGGCCCCTGCCCCCAAGCGCTGGCGGCCGTGCAAAACACGGATGCCACCCGCTACCCGGACCCGAACTACACCAGCCTGAAGCGGCAGCTGGCCGATTTTCATGGGGTGGATGACGCACGCGTGGTGCTGGCGGGCAGCGCCAGTGAATTCATTTTTCGCATCACTGCCTGGGTGGCGCAGCGCTTGGAAGGGCAAGGCCGGGTGAGCCTGCCGCCGCACAGCTATGGGGACTACGCGCAAGCTGCGCAGGCCTGGGGTTTGGGCGCCACGCTCAATGCCAACGCAGCCCAGCTGGTCTGGGCCTGCGAGCCCTCCAGTCCGCTGGGGCAGGCGCATCTCACTTGGCCGCTGTGGCTGATGCAGGCGCGCGAGGTGCACCGCGGCGGTGGGGATCGCGACCTGGCACTTCAAGCCGAGACAAACCGACCGAAGCCGCCGGGCGCAGTTCAGCACCCTTCAACCGCAACGCTTGTCGTGGACTGCGCCTACGCCCCGCTGCGTCTGCGAGGCTCGCCTTCACTGACCGCAGCCCAAATTGACCACGTTTGGCGGCTTTATTCGCCCAACAAATCACTGGGCCTGACCGGTGTGCGCGCCGCCTATGCCCTGGCGCCGCTGGGTTCAGACGTTGCGGTGCTTGGGCTGGACCGCCTGTGCGCCTCCTGGCTCGTGGGCGCGCACGGCGTGGCGATGCTGCAGGCTTGGGTACAAAGCAATGTGCAAGATTGGTTACGCCAGAGCTTGTTCACCTTGACGCAATGGAAAGAACGGCAGATTGACCTGCTGGAATCCAGGGGATGGACCCTCCTGCCCAGCGACGCCAATTTTTTCTGCGCCCGCCCACCCGTAGATGATCTGGCAGCTGAGTTGCACCGCCTGCGCACCCACCACGGCATCAAGCTGCGCGATGCAGCGTCCTTCGGGCTGCCTGGTCATGTGCGCCTGGGCGTGTTGCCGCCCGAGGCGCAGCGTGCCTTGGTTGCAGCAATTTGTGTGTCAAATTGACGTACAATTTAGATTGCAAGGAGATCGATCATGCAAACCAGCACCCCCAATGAATCCGCCCGAATCAACTTTCGCACCAGTGCCGAGCTCAAGACGCTGATTGAGCGCGCGGCGTCTATTACAGGCGCCACAGTGTCCAGTTTTATCTCGCAGACCATGTATGAGACGTCCAGCCGAATCGTCTCAGACACGGACACGCTCATGATGTCGCAAGAAGCGTTTGAAGCCTTCGTGGGCGTTTGTGAAAACCCGCCGGAGCCGACCGAGGCTTTAATCAAACTCATGGCTTTGCGCTGAATGCCCATCCAGATTGAGCGGCTGGGCGCGCACCACCAACGTGGCACCTTTGATTGCGGCGAGCCTGCGCTCAATGAATTTTTGTTCCGCCAGGCGGGCCAAATGGCTCGCAAAGGGTTTGGCAAAACCTACGTGGCGCTAGCAGACGATGGCCTGACGGTAGTTGGTTTCGTCACCCTCAGCGCAGGGCAAACCCAGACATCACAGCTGCCGCCACATCTCAAGCTTCCACGCTACCCCGCACCTATTTTGCGGATTGGCCGGTTGGCGGTTGACAAGCGGCAACAAGGCCAAGGTATTGGCCAGCAACTGATGTCATTCGCATTGCAATTGGCGCTGGAGTTTTCGCAACATGTGGGTTTGTATGCCGTGGTGGTGGATGCCAAGCACGCCCGGGCCAAAGCGTTTTATGAAGCGCTGGGTTTTACCGCGTCGCTGGATGACGCGCTGTGTTTGTATCTGCCGATCTTGACGCTTGAGCGCTCCATTTGACCCATGTCTTTAGACCACAGCACCCTCACCGCCCTGCGCGCGCAGCACCCTGCCTGGCGCCTGCTGGCAGCGGAGCATGCGCCGCTGGTGGCGAGCTTTTTGCACCGGGTGTTCATCACGCCCAACGTACGCGTCATGGCGCAGGCCAACCTGGTGGAGGCACTGGAGGACACCCTGTTTGGCCTGCGTGAGCGCCTGGGCGACAGCGCCTACCCCAAGGCCGCGCACGAGTACCTCAATGACTGGGCCGCCAATGACAAAGGTTGGCTGCGCAAGTACTACCCGGCGGGCTCGGACGAGCCGCATTTTGACCTGACGCCTGCTACCGAGCGCGCCTTGTCGTGGCTGCTGGGTCTGAGTGAGCGTGCGTTTGTCGGCACCGAGTCGCGGCTGTTGACCCTGTTTGAGCTGCTTAAGCAAATGAGTGTGGGCAGCGAGACCAATGTGGATGCCCGTCTGGCCGAGTTGCGCCAGCGCCGCGACCAGATTGACGCAGAAATTGTGCGTGTGCAGGGCGGTGACATCAGCCTGCTGGACGACACGGCGGTTAAAGAGCGCTTTCAGCAATTCACCGGGCTGGCGCGTGAGTTACTCACAGATTTTCGGGAGGTGGAGCAGAACTTTCGCACTCTGGACCGCCGGGTGCGCGAGCGTATCGCGCTGTGGGACGGGGCCAAGGGCGCGCTGCTGGAGCAAATCATGGGCGAGCGCGACGCGATTGCCGACTCGGACCAGGGCAAGAGTTTTCGGGCGTTTTGGGATTTTTTGATGTCCCAATCCCGCCAACAAGAACTCACCGACCTTCTGGAGCGCGTGCTGGCCTTACCCCCTGTGGCCGCGCTGTCGCCGGACCTGCGGCTAAAGCGCGTGCATTACGACTGGTTGGAAGCGGGCGAACACGCCCAGGCCACGGTGGCCCAGTTGTCACAGCAGCTGCGCCGCTTTCTGGACGACCAGGCCTGGCTGGAAAACCGCCGCATCATGGATATCTTGCGCAGCATCGAGGGGCGCACCATCGCCCTGCGCGGTGCCCTGCCCAAAGGCGATGTTATGGCCGTGGATGAGATGACGACCAGCCCGGAGCTGCCCATGGAGCGCCCGCTGTTCAATCCCACTATCAAGACCGTGCTGACCAATGTCACGCTGGAGGCGGGTGAGGCCGACTTGGGCGAGCGGAGTAGTGCCGCCTTGTTCAACCAGGTGCGCGTCAACAAAGCGCTGCTGGCCGGCCATGTGCGGCAAATGCTGCAAACCCGGCCCCAGATTTCACTGGGCGAGTTGCTGCAGGCGCGCCCGCTGGCGCAAGGCCTGGGTGAACTGGTGACTTACCTGCAGATTGCCGGGGAGGCCGACAACTCGGTGGTCGACGAAGAAACGCTGGAAACCGTGGAGTGGCAGGTGCCAGATCCTGATGAAGGTGCCGCGGGCAGCGAGCGTTCTGAAATTACCCGCCGCGCCCGCTTGCCGCGCGTCATTTTTGTGAGAGATGCCGGATGACTGAGCCTGACCTTTTTCTTGAGCCTGCCACCACAACCCCCGATGCAGCCGCGCCGACGCACGACCTCACCACTTTGGTGGTGCCGCTGCTCAAAAGCGTGCTGTACCGCGATGACGACGCGCCGCAATGGGCCGCCTTGCTCACCCTGCAGGCGCGGGTGCGGGACTACGTGGCCGTGCTGGGGCTGGAGCTGGTGCTGGACGAAGCCGAGGGCTACGCCTTTTTGCGCGCACGCCCGGTCACCGATGAAGATGCCCCCAAACTGCCGCGCCTGGTCGCCCGGCGGCCCCTGAGCTTTCAGGTCAGCTTGCTGTTGGCCCTGTTGCGCAAGAAGCTGGCCGAGTTTGATGCCGGAGGTGGCGACACCCGGCTGATACTGTCGCGCGACGCCATGGCCGAGTTACTGAGAGTGTTTTTGCCCGCGGGCTCCAACGAATCGCGCCTGATGGACCAGGTGGATGCGCACCTGAACAAGATCATCGAGCTCGGTTTTGTGCGTCGCTTGAAACCTGTGGCTGGCAGCCCGCGCCAGACGCCGATGTTTGAGGTGCGCCGCATTCTCAAGGCCTATGTCGATGCCCAGTGGCTGGGCGAGTTGGATGCCCGGCTGGCCAGCTACCAGGCCCAGTTGGGCGCACCTGAGGGGGAATCTGCCGATGAATGACAACCTGGCCGGCTTTCGCCTCATCAACCTGGAGGTGCTGAACTGGGGCACGTTTGACAAACGCGTCTGGTCGCTCAAGCTCGACGGGCACAACGGCCTTTTGACCGGTGACATTGGCTCGGGCAAGTCCACCCTGGTAGACGCCGTGACCACGCTCTTGGTACCCGCGCATCGCATTGCCTACAACAAGGCCGCCGGGGCTGACGCCCGGGAGCGTAACCTGCGCTCCTATGTGTTGGGGCATTACAAGTCGGAGCGCAATGAGCTCAGCGGCAATGCCAAACCCGTGGCGCTGCGCGACGCCAGCAGTTATTCCGTGATTTTGGGCGTGTTTCACAACGCTGGATTCGATAAAACCATCACCCTGGCCCAGGTGTTCTGGATCAAGGACGCTGTGGGGCAGCCCGAGCGCCTGTATTGCGTGGCCGAGAAAGCCCTGAGCATTGCCGATGACTTTGCCCATTTCGGCACCGCCATTGATGCCCTGCGCAAGCGGCTGCGCAAAAACGGGGTCGCGCTGCATGACACTTTTCCGCCTTACGGGGCGCTGTTTCGGCGCCACTTTGGCATTGAAGGCGAGCAGGCGCTGGAGCTCTTTCACCAAACCGTGTCCATGAAGTCGGTGGGTAACCTGACTGATTTTGTGCGCCACCACATGCTGGAGCCGTTTGACGTGGCGCCGCGCATTGCCGCGCTGATTGGGCATTTTGACGACCTGAACCGCGCGCATGAGTCGGTGCTCAAGGCCAAGCAACAGGTGGAGTTGCTCACGCCTCTGGTGGCCGATTGCGACCACCATGCAAGCCTGGTGACGGCCACCGAGGCCTTGCGCACCAGCCGCGACGCGCTCAAACCGCACTTTGCGGCCACCAAACTGGACTTGTTGGCTACCCGGCTAAGCACGCTCACCGAAGACCTGGCGCGCGACACCGCCAAGGTCAAGAAACTCGAAGAACAACGCGCGGCCCAGCGCGTACAGGAGCGGGCCCTGCGCCTGAACATGGCCGAGAGCGGTGGCGACCGCATCGAGCGCATTGGTGCCGAAATAGGGCGCCTGCAGCAAGAGATAGCGCGCCGCCAGGGCAACGCCAATCGCTATGACGAGTTGCGCCGGGAGCTCGGGCTGCTGCAAGTCGCCAGTGTGGAAGACCTGCTGGCCCAGCAGCAAACCTGTCAGCAGCTGCAAGACCAGGCCACCACGCGGGCGGACGACCTGCAAAACGCGTTGACCGAAGCCAATGTGGCCTTCGCCCAAGGCCGCACCGAGCACGATGAGCTGCTGCGCGAGATCACCAGCCTGAAGGGCCGACGCAGCAACATCGACGCCCAGCACATCAATCTGCGCAGCGACCTATGCGCTGCACTGGGCCTGCGCGAAGACAGCATGCCCTTTGTGGGCGAACTGCTGGAAGTCCGCGACGACCAGCGCGACTGGGAAGGCGCCATCGAGCGCCTGCTGCACAACTTTGGCCTGTCCTTGCTGGTGCCCGATGGCCACTATGCACAGGTGGCCGACTGGGTGGACCAGACTCGGCTCAAGGGGCGTCTGGTGTACTTTCGCGTGCGCCCGGGCGTGCGCCCCGAGCAGCCCAGCCTGCATGCCGACTCCCTGGTGCGCAAGATGGTGGTCAAGCCAGATTCCCCGTTTTACGCCTGGCTGGACCGCGAGATCAGCCACCGCTTTGACGTGGCCTGTTGCGCCACGCAAGAGCAATTCAGGCGCGAGACCCGCGCCATCACCCAAGCCGGCCAAATCAAGGCCGCCGGTGAGCGCCACGAAAAAGACGACCGCCACCGGCTGGACGATCGCAGCCGCTACGTGCTGGGCTGGAGCAACGCGGCCAAGCTGGCGGTCCTGGACAGCAAACGCCGGGTGCTGGAGGCGCGTCTGGCCCACATCGGCAAGGAACTCAGTGAACTGGACCGTGAACACAAGCTACTGAAGCAGCGCTTGAATTCGCTCGCCAAATTAGTGGAATACCAGGATTACCGCGAGCTGGACTGGCGCGCTATCGCTTTGGAGGTGACCCGCCTGCAAGATGAGCGCGCCCAACTCAATGCCGCGTCCGACGTGTTGCAGGCCCTGACCGCCCAACTGGCCGCCTTGGACCTTGAGATGCTCGGCACCGAGAAGCAGCTGACCGAGCAACGCGACCGGCGCGCCAAAACCGAGCAAAAAATCAGCGACGCCCAAGCGCTGCGCAGCCAAGCCGAGGCGCTGATGGGCGACCCATTACCCAAAAGCACCGTGGCCCATTTGCTGGCCCTTCAAAAAGAAGCCTTGGGCAGTCATACCCTCACCATCGAGTCGTGTGACAACCGCGAGCGCGACATGCGCGACTGGTTTCAAAAAGCGATAGATGCCGAAGACCGCCTGCAAAAGCGGCTGGTCGAAAAAATCATCGACGCCATGCGCAGTTTCAGCACCCGCTACCCGCTGGAGACGCAAGAGGTCGATGTGTCGGTAGACGCCGCCGGTGAGTACCGCACGCTGCTGGGCAAGCTCTCAAGCGATGACCTGCCCCGCTTTGAGGCCCGCTTCAAGGAGCTGCTGAACCAGAACACCATCCGGGAGGTGGCGCAGTTCAGCTCGCAACTGGCGCGCGAGCGCGAGACCATCAAGGAGCGCATTGCCCGCATCAACCAGTCGCTTACGCAAATTGACTACAACCCCGGCCGCTTTATTGTGTTGGAGGCCCAAATGACCAGCGATGCCGAGGTGCGCGATTTTCAGAGTGAGTTGCGTAACTGCCTGGAGGGCTCGGTGTCGGGCGCTGCAGAGACGCAGGACGGCCAGTATTCCGAGGTCAAGTTCCTGCAGGTCAAGCAAATCATTGAGCGCTTGCGCGGGCGGACAGGGCAGGGTGAGCAAGACCGGCGCTGGACGCACAAAGTAACCGATGTGCGCAACTGGTTTGTGTTTGCCGGCAGCGAGCGCTGGCGCGAAGACGGGCGCGAGCATGAGCATTACTCGGACTCAGGTGGCAAGTCGGGCGGCCAAAAGGAGAAGCTGGCTTACACCATTCTGGCGGCCAGCCTGGCCTACCAGTTTGGTCTGGTCATGGGCGAAACACGCTCACGCAGCTTCCGCTTTGTGGTGATTGACGAGGCCTTTGGCCGGGGCTCAGACGAGTCGGCGCAATACGGGCTCAAACTGTTCGAGCAACTCAACCTGCAGCTGCTCATCGTCACCCCACTGCAGAAAATCCACATCATCGAGCCCTATGTGGCGAGCGTGGGGTTTGTGGTGAACGAAGAGGGGCGGGACTCGAAACTGCGCA
>CAZBKX010000338.1:0-6306 GCA_964492535.1 uncultured Rhodoferax sp.
ACCAGCAGCGCAAACAAAATGATGGCATCCATCATTCCAATTCGGCCATCCAAACCAAAAGCCAGCAACAGTAATGAGGCGCCAATCATGATGGGCACTTCCTGGCGGATGATTTGCGCGTTAACCACCAGTGGGGTGATCAGTGCCGACAGACCCAGAATGAACAGCACATTGAAAATATTGCTGCCCACCACGTTCCCAATGGCGATGTCGGTGCGTCCCTCCAGTGCGGCAGACACCGAGACGGCAATCTCAGGCGCACTGGTACCAAAAGCCACAATGGTCAGGCCCACCACCAAGGGTGAAATGCCCAGTGACAAGGCCAGCCGGGAGGCGCCACGCACCAACAATTCGGCACCAACCACAAGGCAGATAAGACCAGCTATAAAAATCCAGATCATGGGGTGCTTTCGTTTTGTTCTCGGGGAGTTTTCTATGTCCGCCCGGGTTAAGGGGCGTGGTGCTCCGGGACAGCGTCTTTGGGAATGGGCGACCGCGAGGCCACGCGTAGGTGCAGCGCAGCCTGTGCCATCAGGTTAGCTGAAACTGGCGCGGTAATGAAAACGAACAAGGTGATCAAGAGTTCAACCAGACCAACCCGGCCCTGGGCTGCCTGTATCAACATGCTGACCAGCAAAATGCAGCCCACGCCGAGCGTGGATGACTTGGTGGGTGCATGCATGCGCATGAAGAAGTCCGGCAGGCGGGCCAGGCCGAGGGCGCCCACCAGCAAAAAGAAGGCGCTGGCCAGCAGCAAGAAGGACGCGAGTAGTTCAACGAGAGGATGCAGGTTCATGGTCTGTTGCTCCGGGTTATTCGATCACATCGCCGCGTGTCAGGTAACGCGACAGGCCCACGGTGGCCGCAAAGCCCAGCATGGCCACAATCAGGGCTGCCTCAAACAGCAAGGGGGTCTGCAGGCGGATCCCCAGGACCAGAACCAGCGCCACCGTGTTGACATAGAGTGTGTCAACCGCCAGCACCCGATCAATGGATTGAGGGCCTTTGATCAGCCGCCATGCGCACAGCAGCATGGCCAGGCCAATCGCGCCAACAGCCAGGTCAAGGGCCCATGCGAGGATGTTGCTGGTCATGCCTTGTCTCCGGCCAGAGGTTGAGTTGAATCGAAGATTGCCATGAGAGGCAGCTCGTAGCGCGCCTTCATGTCGGCGGCCATTTGCGGCGCATCGCTGCAATCCAGGGCGTGCACCAGAATGACCCATTGGTCCTCATCGACCGTGCACGACACGGTGCCGGGTGTGGTGGTGATGATGGTGGCAAAGAGCGATATGGCGGTCGGGTTGCGCAGCGTCAATGGCACCACGACCCAGCCTGGTTGCATCCTGGAGAGCGGCCCCAGCACCAGCCGGGCGACAGCGATGTTGGACATCACGATGTCCCACAGCACCACGCCGGTCAGAGCCAGAGCCGGTTTGATATTGATACGAGCCCCCTGGGGCAAAAAGCCCTGCAGCATACGAGGCAAAATCAAGCCGATCAGCAGGGCAGACAAGAGGTGAAAGGGTTCAATGGAGTGCTGCAACAACAGCCAGGTCACGCCCAACAGGCCACTGAGCCAGGGGTGCGCAAGCCAGGGTTTTTTCTTCATGGCGCGTCCTTTTTGGCGGGTAGCTTGATGTCTTCTGTGCCGCCGCGGTAGGGCCGGGTGCTGACCGCTGACATGCCGCCGATTTGACTCAATACGGCCTCAGCATACACGGCAGGGTTTGACAACTGGGCCGCTGCGGCATCGGTGTAGCGCTTCATGGGGGAGGCTGCAACCGCCAGCAACAGACTCAAGCCAAGCAGACCGACTGTGGCCGAGGTCAGCCGCCAACTTCTGCCTGAACTGACGGCATGCGTTTCAGCGGGCAGCACTTGCCAAAACAGGATGGAACCCGCTCGTGCCAGTCCAACCAGGGTCAAAAAGCCGGCGGCAAGGACCACGGTCCATACCCACGGGTAAGCAGGGGTGCCGGCAGCGCTTTGCAGCACCATCACTTTGCCCAGAAACCCCGGCAAGGGTGGCAGCCCCGCTACGGATGCTGCGCCCAACAAAGTCATCAAACCCAAGAGCACCGGCTGTGCCACAGGGGCTGCCGATTGAAGCTTGTCGCCCACCTCACCGCGCTGCGAGGCCACCAATTCGACCAGCAAAAACAGGGCTGCCACCACCAGCGTACTGTGCACCATGTAGTAGAGCGCAGCCGACAGGGTCGCCGGGGTAAACAAGCCCACTGCCGCCAAAATGGTGCCCACCGACGCCACGGTCAGGTAGGCCACCAGGCGCGCCAGGCTGTGCGCCGCCAGGGCGCCCATCACGCCCAAAGCCGTTGTCACCAACGCCACCGGCAGCAGCCAGGGCTCGGCAGCCCGTGCGGCGTGCCCGGCGGCATCACCCAGAATCACGCCATGCACCCGGATGATGCTGTAGACCCCCACCTTGGTCATGAGTGCAAACAGGGCCGCCACTGGCGCGCTGGAGGCGGCATAAGTACTGGGCAGCCACATGTAAACCGGCACGATGGCCGCCTTGAGGCCAAAAACCACCAGCAAAATCAGGCCGCCTGTCTTGAGCAATGCGGCCTCTTCAACGTCCAATTGCGCCACGCGCAGCGCCAGATCGGCCATGTTGAGTGTGCCCGTGGTGCCGTAAATGATGGACAGGCCGATGAGGAAAAGAGCCGAGGCCACCAGGTTCAACACCACATACTGCAGGCCCATTTTGAAGCGCTCCCGCCCCAGGCCATGCACCATCAGCACATAAGATGCAATCAGCAGCACTTCAAAAAAAACAAACAAGTTAAATAAGTCGCCAGTCACAAAGGCCCCCGACAACCCCATGAGCTGAAAGTGGAACATGGGGTGGAAATGGCGTCCGTGAGCGTCCCACCCGCCAGTGGCGTACCACAGCACGGGTGCCGCAATGGTCCATGTCAGCGCCAGCATCATGGCGCTCAGGTGATCCACCACCAGCACAATGCCAAAGGGCGCAGGCCAGTTGCCCACGGGGTAAACGGTCAGTGCGCCGCCAGCTGCCTCGGTCATCAGGCGCCACGACAACAGCGCCCCCAGGACAACGGAACCCAGACTGACGATGCGGCCCCAGCGCAAGCGTGCGCCTGTATGGCCGGCTTGACCGTCCTCGTCACCGATCAACAGCAGGATAACGGCCGTGAACAGCGGCACCAGGACAGGCAGGATCGGCAGGTGGGCTGCAAAAAAAGTGGCAACTGGTCCGGTCATGGCGCATCGCTCCGTGTCGCGTTGGCCTGGCCTGGCTCGTGGCCATCAACATGGTCGCTGTCGTTCTCGAACCGGCTGCGCAAGGCCAGTTCCACCACGAATCCGGTCGTGGCAAAGCCGATCACGATGGCGGTGAGCACCAGCGCCTGTGGCAACGGGTCGGCCACGCGGGTGCCCTCCGCGAGAATGGGCGCTGCATCCTGCCACAGGCGACCCATGGTAAAAATAAACAGGTTGACCGCATAGCCCAGCAGGCTCAGACCAATCACCACAGGCCAGGTCCGCCCCCGCAAAATCAGATAGATGCCGGTGGCTGTTACCGCGCCAATGCCGGTGGCCATCAAAAACTCAAGACTCATGCGCGTTCTCCGGGTTCAAGAGGTCTGGGGGAGGGCAATGAAGTACGTCGGGTAACCGTACCCAGGGTGGACAAGGTCAGCAGGGTGGAGCCCACCACGGTGATGAACACACCCAGGTCAAACAGCGCTGCAGTGGCCAGCGGCAGAGCGCCGAACAAGGGCAGAGTGGGATGACCGTGCGCGCTGGTAAGAAAGGGCTGGCCAAACACGAAAGCGCCGACGCCTGTGAGTCCCGCAATGCCCAGCCCCATGCCAATCCAGCGGACAAAACGTCTGCCACCTTGCACCCGCAGCAAGAACTCAGCGCGCGTCTGGCCCATCGCCATGTACTGCAATACCAGCGCAACTGCCGTGATCAGCCCGGCAATGAAGCCGCCGCCTGGCATGTTGTGGCCCCGCATGAAGATATAGAGCGTGACCACCAGTGCCAGAGGCAGCACCACGCGAGCCGCCACGCGCAACATCAGGGGCTGACTGGCAAACGTCCAGGTCCGGCCGTCAGCGTCAGACAGGGGACGACGCGTGCGCATACCGTCCATCAGGGCCAGCACGCCAATGGCGGCAATGCCCAGCACGGTGATCTCTCCCATCGTGTCATAGCCCCGGAAGTCAACCAGAATGACGTTCACCACATTGGTGCCCCCTCCGGCAATGGCCGATTGGTTAAGGAAGTACCAGGCAATGGAGTCATGGTCACGGGTCAACATGACCCAGGCGAGCCAGGTCATACCCGCCCCACCGCCCAGTGCGATGAAGACATCGCGCCACTTGCGCCCGGGGCTTGATTCGTGAGGGGTGTGGCGTGGCAGCAGGGCCAGGCCCATCAACAAGATGACGGTGGACACGGCCTCCACCGTCAGCTGGGTCAGCGCCAGATCCGGGGCCGAGAAACCAATAAAACACAGCGCAGTGACCAAGCCGACCACGCCGGTCACCACCACGGACTGAAAACGGTCATGGTGGCGCAGCGCCAGCCAGCCACAAGCCAGCAGCAGCAAGGCCCACAGTACCAAAGCCACCAATGTCACCGGCAACTGGGGACGGGTACCGGTGCCAGGTGCATCGCCAGACATTAGGGGTGACAGGCCGACCACCAGAGTGGCGATGATCATCCAGGCGATGTACCGCTGAAGGGAGCCCGTTTCAAGCAGTGCGGTGATGCGCCCGGCAGCATTCAGAATGCCGTCTTGAGTCCGGCTGAACAGATTCGGGCCAGTCACCTGACCAAACCAGCCCTCTGATTGAACCCGATGCAACTGGCCGCCGCGTGACAGCCACGCATAGAAACCCGCACCGCCGCCCAGCGCCAGCAGGCTCAGCAGCAAAGGCAGGTTGAAACCGTGCCAGAGGGCGAGGTGAAATTCCGGGGGCGCCCGACCCAGCATGGCTGTGCTGGCCACCAGCACCACTGGGCCCAGGGTGAGCGCTGGCAGCAAGCCCACCACAACACACATGATCGCCAGCAAAGCTACAGGGGCTCTCATTCCCCAAGGCGGCTCGTGGGGGTGCGGATTGGGCAGGTTGCGCGGGTGCCCATTGAAAAAGGTGTCATGAACGAGGCGTGCCGAATAGGCCACGCTGCACAGCGCCGCCAGGGTCGCCAGGGCCGGTACCAACCAGCGCCAGCCGCCCATTTCGCCGAATGCAACGGCTTCCGTCAGGAACATTTCCTTTGACAAAAAGCCATTGAAGAACGGCACGCCGGCCATCGCCGCAGTGGCCGTCATGGCCAGGGTGGCGGTCCACGGCATCATGCGCCAGAGTCCGCCGAGTTGGCGCATGTCCCGGGTGCCGGTTTCGTGGTCAATGATGCCTGCCGTCATGAACAGGGCCGCTTTGAATGTTGCGTGGTTCAGGATGTGAAAAATGGCCGCCACAGCGGCCAGGGGAGAGCCCAGGCCAATCAGGAAGGTAATCAAGCCCAGGTGGCTGATGGTGGAGTAAGCAAGCAAGCCCTTGAGGTCGTGCTTGAAGATCGCAATAAAGGCCGCAAAGGCCAATGTCAGCAAGCCCGTACCGGCCACCAGAATGAAAAACAGCTCGGTGCTGCCCATCACGGGCGTGAGGCGAGCCAGTAAAAAAATACCTGCCTTCACCATGGTGGCCGAATGCAGATAGGCCGACACCGGCGTGGGCGCTGCCATGGCCTGTGGCAGCCAGAAGTGAAACGGAAACTGGGCGCTTTTGGTAAAGCAGCCCACCAAAATAAGAATGAGGGCAGTCGAATAGCGGGGATCGGCCTGAATCAAGGCCACCGATGCGCTCATTTGGCTGATCTCGTAGGTGTCCGCTATTTGGCCCAGCAAGACAAAACCTCCCAGCATGGCCAGGCCACCACCGCCGGTAATGGCCAGCGCCATGCGCGCGCCGTTGCGGGCATCGACCCGGTGCTTCCAGTAGCCCACCAGCAAAAACGAGGAGATGCTGGTGAGTTCCCAAAACACCATCAGCAGCAGCAGGTTGTCGGACAGCACAATGCCCAACATGGCCGCCATGAACAACATCAGGGTGCTGAAGAACTTGCCAACCGGGTCATCCCGACCCAGATAACTGTGCGCATACACGATGATCAACAAGCCCATGCAGGTGATCAACAAGGCAAACATCAAGGAAAGGCCGTCGAGCCGCAAGCTCAAGCTCAGGCCGATCTCTGGCACCCAGGTTGAAAAACTCTGGACCGTCTGACCGCCCATGACGCCAG
>CAZBKX010000339.1:0-2695 GCA_964492535.1 uncultured Rhodoferax sp.
GCGCTTCCTGCGCGTGAAGAAGGCAGTCGAAGTCCGCGAAGGCGAGGGCGCCACGCTCAAGTGGGCGCGGCTGGAGCCCCACCACGGCTACAAGCTCAGCTTCGAGATCGATTTTGATCACCCTGCGGTGGACTCAACCGGCCAGCGTGTGGTGTTTGACATGAGCACCGATTCCTACTCCAAAGACATCGCCCGCGCCCGCACGTTCGGCTTTACCAAAGATGTGGAAATGATGCGCGCCAATGGTCTGGCCCTGGGGGGTGGGATGGACAACGCCATCGTGATGGACGACTACAAGGTGCTCAATGCGGGCGGCTTGCGCTACGACGACGAGTTCGTCAAACACAAAATTCTCGACGCCATGGGTGACCTCTACCTGGTGGGCAAGCCCTTTCTGGCCAGCTACAGCGCGTTTCGTTCCGGCCATGGCTTGAACAACCTATTGTTGCGCGAATTGCTCAAACACCCCGAGGCTTGGGATGTGGTGACCTTTGAGGATGACAAACGCGCCCCCAACGGATTTGCGCAACTCGCCCGCGCCTGGTAGTGCGGTGCTTTCAACCCCATTCGCCTGAGACTACCCCACCATGTTGCTTTTTCGCTGGCTCATTCTCCTGCTGTTGCTGGGTTCTGTGGTGTCTTTTGTGTTCTATATCGGCACCGGCCAGCCCCGCTTCAAGCGCTTCGGGCTGCTCACCCTCAAGTGGACCCTGATGGCCGCGTTCGGCTTTTTTGCGGTGTTGATTTTGGAGCGCGTTGCCTGAAATCCGCGCTCGGCGGTTCCGGTTGGCACCCGCCTCTGCGTAGCTGACTCAGCGACTGCGCCCCGCCTTGTATGCCGCTTTTTGGGTCTGGTTTTGCGCGCCACCAACGCCCTTGGCGTGCATCAGTCGGGCAATCGAGTTGGCCGCGTGGGCGTGGGTGATGGCCAGGCCCAGCGCATCGGCGGCGTCCGATCCCGGCAGCCCAGGCAGCGTCAGCAGGCGGCGCACCATCTCCTGAATCTGGGTTTTGTCGGCGCGTCCGTAACCCACCACGGCTTGCTTCATTTGCAGCGCCGTGTATTCGGCCACTGGCAAGTCGGAGAACACCAGCGCCGATACGGCAGCGCCGCGGGCTTGGCCCAGCAGCAGGGTGGATTGGGGGTTGACGTTGACGAACACGATCTCTACCGAGGCGCAATCGGGCTCATAGCGCCCCACCACCTCGCGGATACCGTCAAACAGGACTTTCAGCCGCGCAGGGAGGTAATTCTTCTCGATGTGGGTGGTGCTGATGGTGCCGCTGGCCACATAGGCCAGGTTGGAGCCGTCCACATCAATCACGCCAAAGCCGGTGGTGCGCAGACCGGGGTCGATGCCTAAAACTCTCATTCGCTCTTATTTTTACTTCTTTAGGGCAATGAATACGCGGGCTAGAGGCCGAAATACCATCTAATCGAGTGAAAAAACACCGGGGCGGCAAAACACAGTGCATCCACCCGGTCCAGCAAGCCACCGGCCCCCGTGATGGCCGGACCCTGGCCGCGCCAGATCGGGATGCCCCGGTCCCGTTTGAGCGCCTTCATCACCAGGTGCCCCAGCGACCCGGCCACACAGGCAATGAAGGCCATGACCATGGCCTGACCCGGCATGAACGGCGTGATGCCCGCCAGCAAGCCCCCCACACCACTGCCTACGGCAATGCCGACCCACCAACTCGGCCAATTGAAACTTTGGCTGATGAGCGGCGCGGCAGGCGGGCGGCGCAGGCGGCGCGAGGTCAAGTGCTGGGCCAGCATGCAGGTTTGAACCACCAGCACCAGAAAAAACACCAAAAAAGCGCTGCGTTGGGTGTAGCCGGGAAAGTTCAGGAGCAGGAGCGCAGGCACATGGCTCATGCCGAAGATGCACACCATGATGCCCCATTGCAGCTTGGCATTGCGCTCCAGAAAGCGCTGCGGGTCATTCGCCAGGGCGCTGACCACGGGAATCGCCAGAAACACATAGACCGGGATGAACACGGTAAAAAGATTGAAATATTTGCTGCTGGCCAGCCAGTATTGCAGCGGCAGGACCACAAAAAATGCCAGCACCAGGCTGCGGTGGTCGCCGCGGCGGGTGGGCGAGAGGGTCATGAACTCGCGCAGCGCAAAGAAAGAGACCCCGCCAAACAGCACCAGCGCCACCATATTTCCACTGAGCCAGCCCACCCAGAACACCAGCGCCATGAACCAGCTGGTGCGCAGCACACCTTCAAAATTGTGCAGGTCGGCCCGGTGCTGGTCGGAGGCCGCACTGTCATCTCCCTCACGCAGGGACAGAACCACGGCGGTGATGCTGGCCAGCAGCAACAGTCCAAAGACGATGAAAAAAAGTGCGCCGACTTGCTGGCTGGCCGTGAGATTCTTCAGTGGCTGGTACATGGCATTCAGGCGGTCGAGTGTTTAGACATCGCGCAAAGCGATGACGGCGCCCCTCGCCCGATCCAGAAAGGCGCGGCGTTCTTCACCGGGTATCAAGCGCATGGGCGTGCCAAAGGTCACCGAGCACAGCACCGGCACGGGGACTACTTCACCCTTGGGCATGACGCGTTGCACATTGTTGATCCAGGCAGGAATCAGCTCGATCTGGGGGAATTTGAGTGCCAGGTTGTACAGCCCGGCCTTGAAGGCTTGCGGCTCCTCGGCGTTGCCCCGGGTTCCCTCGGGAAACAG
>CAZBKX010000340.1:0-2363 GCA_964492535.1 uncultured Rhodoferax sp.
CGAATTCATGGCCCTGTATAAGCCACCGGGTCATGCGGTGTGGTTTTACCCCCAACTCTTCAAGTTGTTCAGACAACTGCAACCTCACATTGTGCATAGCCGCAATCTGGCCGCTTTGGAGGTGCAAGTTCCAGCCTGGGCGGCCGGTGTGCCCGTGCGCATTCATGGTGAGCACGGCCGGGATGTGGGTGATCTGGATGGCAGCCATGTCACCTACCAGCGCCTTCGTCGAATATACAAACCTTTTGTTCACCATTACACGGCTTTGTCCCGTGACCTCGCTAACTACCTGACGGAGAAGGTAGGTGTTTCTCAGGAAAATGTGACGCAGGTCTACAACGGAGTGGATACGGCGCGTTTTTCCCCGGTTGCATCAGGGGTTCTAACCATCCCCGGTTGTCCGTTCAATCCGGCGCAGCATTGGCTTGTTGGCACCGTGGGTCGTATGCAAGCAGTGAAAGATCCGGTCATGCTGGCGCATGCATTTGCGCAGGCGCTCATTTTGGCGCCCCAGCTCAGATCGCGGCTGCGCCTTGTGATGGTGGGGGAGGGGCCTTTGCGTGCTCAAGCTCAAGCTGTGTTGAATGCGGCGGGTCTGGGTGCCCTGGCTTGGTTGCCTGGCGAGCGCAGTGATGTGCAGGATGTGCTGCGGGGACTGCACGCGTTTGCACTGCCTTCGCTGGCCGAGGGGGTGTCCAACACTATTCTGGAAGCTATGGCCAGCAGTCTTCCCGTGGTGGCTACTGCCGTCGGTGGCAACGCAGATCTGGTGTTACAGGGGAAGACGGGCTATATTGTTCCGGCGGCCCACCCGCAGGCCATGGCATTGCGACTGGTGGAGTTGTCATCCAGTCCGGAACGTGCGCTCAAGCTGGGTCAGGCAGGCCGCCAGCGGGTGCAAACGGCATTCAGTTTGAGTGCCATGGTGTCCGCTTACCAAGCCTTGTACGACCAGCAACTGCACCGAATCAGCGCGATGCAGGCCGAGCCACATCATTCCTGAACATCATGTGTGGCATTACCGGCATCATCGATATCCGTGGCAGCCGCGAAATTGACCGTGCCGTGTTGCAGCGCATGAACGACTCCCAGCGGCATCGCGGGCCCGATGACGGTCGCTTGCATATTGAGGCCGGTATTGGGTTTGGACATCGACGCCTTTCCATTATTGACATTGCTACCGGGCAACAGCCTTTGTTCAATGAAGATGGTTCGGTCGTGGTTGTCTTCAATGGCGAGATCTACAACTACCAACAGCTCATTCCTGAGCTGCAAACCTTGGGTCATGTCTTTCACACCCGCAGTGACACCGAAGTGATCGTGCATGCGTGGGAGTCCTGGGGGGCGGATTGCGTCTTGCACTTTCGGGGCATGTTTGCGTTCGCTTTGTGGGACCGCAACCAACAGACCTTGTTCATGGCCCGTGATCGACTGGGTGTCAAGCCCCTGTATTACGCGCTGCTGGAGGATGGCATTTTGTTATTCGGCTCTGAACTCAAGTCTTTGCTGGCTCACGGCGACTTGCGCCGTGACATCGATCCCAGAGGTGTTGAGGAATATTTTGCATTGGGCTACGTCGCTGAGCCGCGCACGATCTTCAAGCAGGCCCAAAAGCTGTCGCCAGGCCACAGCCTCATGATCCGCCGAGGCCTGGCTGTCCCGGAGCCGCTAGCGTATTGGGATGTTCGGTTCAGTTTGAACAACCCTATTTCCGTCATGGATGCACAAGCTGAATTGGTGCAACGATTGCAGGATTCGGTTAGCTTGCGCATGGTGTCCGATGTGCCGCTGGGCGCTTTTTTGTCCGGCGGCGTTGACAGCAGCGCCGTAGTGGCCATGATGGCCGGGTTGTCCACTGAGTCAGTCAATACCTGTTCCATTGGTTTTGATGACCCCGCCTTCAATGAATCTCAATTTGCGCAGCAGGTGGCTGACCGCTATCAAACAAGGCATCGGCTTGAGATCGTCGGAAGCGATGACTATGACTTGATCGATACGCTGGCGCGTCTATACGACGAACCTTATGCTGACAGCTCTGCCATTCCAACCTATCGGGTGTGCGAATTGGCGCGCAAACATGTCACGGTGGCGTTGTCAGGGGATGGTGGCGATGAGTCCTTGGGGGGCTACCGGCGCTACCGCATGCACCTGATGGAGGAGCGTCTGCGCTCGGTGCTGCCGATGGCGGTTCGGCGCCCCCTGTTCGGCATGCTGGGCAGGCTCTACCCCAAGGCTGACTGGGCGCCAAGAATGTTGCGTGCCAAGACCACGTTTGAGGGGTTGGCACGCAATTCGGTGGAGTCTTACTGTCACTCGGTTTCCATTTTGCGAGCGCCGATGCGCCAGGCCTTGTTCAGTCCGGG
>CAZBKX010000341.1:0-2909 GCA_964492535.1 uncultured Rhodoferax sp.
ACAACCAGGCATCCTTTTTTTGTCTGTTTTTGAAAGCGCCGAGTTTAATCAATCAGCCATCCCTAAAACTATTGCCGCCATGGGTTATTGAGAAGTTACCAATAACGGCATGAAAAGCCCTCTGAAGGCGCATAGCGCGCCAAAAAGGTCCGCAGGTCCCGAAAGTCCGCGATGCGCTCGGTGAGTGTGTCGTGGTCCCAATCCCACCAAGCCGTGGTCTCCAGGGCCTCGGCAATGCTTCTTGAGAACCGCTGGCGAATCACCTTGGCGGGTGAGCCGCCCGCGATGGCATAGGCCGGCACATCTTTGGTGACCACCGAGTTGCTGCCCACCACCGCGCCATTGCCAATGCGCACCCCCGGCATGATGATCACGCCGTGGCCACCAACAGCACCGTGCTGTTCATGCGCACGGTGCTGCAAAGCACGTGCGAATTCAGGACGAGTCCATGCATTACGAGATGCTCAAGCACACCGGTGAGCTGCCCATCATTGGCGTCAATACCTTTCGCAACCCGCATGGCGACCCGGTCAATGACAAGCTGGAACTGGCCCGCAGCACGGACGAAGAAAAGCAAAATCAGCTCAAGCGCCTGGCCGGCTTCCATGCCCTGCACGCAGCAGAGTCGCCCGCCATGCTCAAGCGCCTGCAGCAATCGGTCATCGAGAACAGCAATGTGTTTGAGGTGCTGATGGACGCGGTGCGCGTGTGCTCCCTTGGCCAGATCACCAACGCCTTGTTTGAGGTGGGCGGGCAGTACCGGCGCAATATGTAAGTTGTTAAGGGGCGTCGGCTTCAGTATTGGTGCTGCTGCAGTGCCAGCGCCAGTTCCCGCAGTCCAATCGCCTGCACACCTTCACCCAACGGGTAACGTTCATTGCCGCCATGCACCAGCCAGCGTTGATCGGGCTGGAGGTCATCGCAAGCGCTGTAGAAGCCGCGCCGGGGCCTGCTGTTGGCTCCCCGTTTGATTTCTATCGCCCACACGCCCGCGCCTGGTATTTCCAGCAGCAAATCCACTTCAGCACCATTGCTGGTTCGGTAGAAGCCGCGGTTGGAGTTCAGTGGTGCCGCGTTGAGCAGGGTTTCAATGGCAAAGCCTTCCCAGCTGTTGCCCAGCACCGGGTGCGACAAGAGCGCCTCTAACGTCGGTATGCCCAGCAAGGCATGCACCAGCCCGCTGTCGCGCACAAAAAGCTTGGGCGACTTCACCAGCCGTTTGCCCACATTGCAGTGCCAAGGCTGCAGGCGGCGTAGCAGCATCAGGTCGACGAACATGTCCAGATAGCGGTGTACCGTTTTGGCATCGATCATCAGGTTTTTACCCAGTTGCGACACATCAAGCAAGGCCCCTTGTTGGTGCGCGAGCATGGTCCAAAGCCGGCGCAGGGTCTCCGCCGGAATGCGCGCCCCAAAGCTTGGAATGTCTCGCTCCAGGTAGGTGCTGATCAGGTTTTGTCGCCACACCAGGCTTTTGTTGGCGCTGCTGGCCAAAAAACTGTTGGGAAAACCACCGCGCAGCCAAACCGTGTCTTGAGCGACGGCATCGACCTCCAGCATTTGCAAAGGTGGCAGTTCCAGGTAGGCAATCCGTCCGGCCAGGCTCTCGCCAGACTGGCGTAACAATTCCCCGGACGCTGAGCCCAGCAGCAAAAAACGACCATTTGCATAGCCTGCGCGGCGGCCCCGGTCAATCAACCCCCGCAGGGTCTGGAACAGGGCTGGCATGTGCTGTACTTCGTCCAGAATAACCAGATGCCGCTCATGCATCGACAAATACGCCTCGGGGTCGGTTAGCTTTTGACGATCGCCGGGGCTTTCAAGGTCCAGATAGACGCTTTGTGCTTGAGTTGCACCCACCGTGTGCGCCAAGGTGGTTTTGCCTGCCTGACGCGGCCCAAGCAAGGCCACAGCTGGAAAATCCGCCAGAGTTTCCAAAACAGTAGGGGTGAGCAAGCGTTCAATCATCCATGTATTTTAAGTAGTTAAATACTAAAATTGCATGGATAAATATTGTGAGGCTGTCGCTTTACGACTTATATGCTATTTAATAAGTAGCAATAAAGGCTTTAAGCACGAATGCTAGAGTCCAAAAACGCATAAAAAATGACGAAAGAGCGGTTCAGCGGCTCTTTTTCCTTTGCAGGTGCGATGGGTCGCCTTTTTGTCTGATAAAAAACTACTCGGTAGTACAAGGCTTAACTGACCGCGTGCTGGCGAAAAATCTCGCCAAATCGAACAATCGCCATGCTGACATCATTCCTGAACATCAGCAACCCAGGCGGCCAGCCGCTGCCGAATGGCGAGCAACCGCGCAGTACTGATCTCGCCGATGGCACCCAACAGAATGGATCCATCGACTACGGCAAGGCGGGATAGCCGAAATACGCTCGGAGCCTTTAAACCAGTCCCGACATAATCCGCATCATCGGAAGAGATCAATTCGTCAAGGCCAGTTTCTGCCTGCTGCAACTGCGATGACACCATGCACACCAACCAATCATCAAAACGCGGCGATGCTTGGCGCAAAAGCAGCACTGGGCGCAGCTTGGCGCCGGTCAAATCAGTGTAGGGAAAAGGTGTCACCACGATCTGCCCGGCATGCTTCATTGCCAGCGTTCCTTGACATCAGTCAGTGCGTATTCAACCGGGTCGTTCTCCAGCCCCCGCAGGGCCTGGACCATCGACAGGCGGGAAAACTCTTCGTTTGTCCAATCGATGGGGGCCGCCTTTTGGATTCGTGTGGCAATGAATTCCACAAATTCAAACACCTCTGCCTGTTTATCCGGCGGCAAAGTTTGTAGCCGCTGTTGAATCAATTCAGCGTAACCCATGCTATTTCTCCTTCTGTTAAACCTACTTGGTTTGATGGCACCCAGTCTATACGTTTGCCAGCGCGGGCAGGTCGC
>CAZBKX010000342.1:0-1681 GCA_964492535.1 uncultured Rhodoferax sp.
TATATTGATTAGAAATATTTTTCGCGTTAAATATGTATTTAATTTAATTGCATCGGCTTATCCACCTGCACTTCGTTTAAAAGCAAGCCCTGTCGAATACCTGAAACAACGGCAGCGCAAGCACCCGTGCCACATGCCAAAGTTTCACCAGCACCGCGCTCATAGACCCGCAAACAAATATGGGTGGTGTCCACAATATGCATGAAACCCGCATTCACGTGCTGCGCAAAGCGCGGATGCCCCTCAATCAATGGTCCCCAAGCGTTGACTGGGGCGGTATAGACGTTATCTACGTGCACTACCGCATGGGGATTGCCCATAGATACCAAGGCCACAAAAACCGTTGCAGCGGGACTATCGTCGTCCAGCGCCAATGGCCACTTTTGTGCAACGACATTGGTATATTTGCATACTGTAATTATGCTGTGCAAGACACCATTGTTGCCATGCCTTTTTTCCACAACGCCTTTTATTACCCCCTACGCCATGATCTCGGCGAGAACAAATCGATCTGCTGGTGTGATTTCTTCAGCCTGTAAGGCCCAGAAGATATCTTCGAGGCTGGCACGCACGCGATTGCTGGCCAGGCTCGGCACCTCGGGCACAGTTTGGCCCGCGATGAGCGCCTTCACCATGGCGCGTGCTGACTGCCCGTGCAAATCAGACACCACCACGCCCAAACGGATGCCCGCATCGGTGAGCAGTTTGTGCAGCCGGTTTTTCTCAGCAGCGAGCATGCCCTCGAGTTTTTGGCGCTGCCGGGCGTCCAGGCCAATCACGCACTCGTAGATGGGAACAATGTCCATCGATTTCCTCCAGTTGATGTCTAAAACAGGAGGCGCTGGGGTCGCTTGGCAGCACATTCCCGCGTCGCATTTGTTAAGTTGAAACCGTCGTGCGGTGACTCCCATGCTCAATCAACGGTTGGGGGGGTCTTTTGCCTCCGATCATCTACTTTCACCGTAAAAACGACGACGATTTCGGCCCGCGGCGGCGGGCAGATCAAGCACCTTGAACTGGAGCGACTTTTAGTTCGTTGGCGTTGCGTCTGGCAGGAGTGTGTCCTCGGCCATGATGCAGCGATTGCGTCCGGTTTCCTTGGCGCGGTACAGTGCTGCATCGGCGCGGCCCAAGGCATCTTCCATGCTTTTGCCCGCTGCAATCAGACTCACGCCCATGCTCACCGTGATGTTGTGACAACCTTCGATTGGGGTTCTTTCAATAGCGAGCCGGATGTTTTCTGCCAAAGCAAAACCCTGGTCTGCATCGGTGTTGGGGGCCACCACCAAAAACTCCTCTCCGCCCCAACGCACTAGCAAATCGGACACACGCATCAGGTCTTTGGCCACGCGAGTGATGACTTTGAGTACTTGGTCTCCCTGGTCGTGGCCATAGGTGTCGTTGATTTTTTTGAATTTATCCACGTCCATCATGATGAGCGTGAACGGCAGCCCCTCGTTCTGGCTACGCTCATATTCTCTTTGCATGAATTCATTGGCACTGCGTCGGTTGGCGGCACCCGTGAGGGTATCGGTCATCGCCAT
This sequence comes from uncultured Rhodoferax sp., assembly GCA_964492535.1. Taxonomy (GTDB): domain Bacteria; phylum Pseudomonadota; class Gammaproteobacteria; order Burkholderiales; family Burkholderiaceae_C; genus Rhodoferax. Next base: position 1,545 of record CAZBKX010000342.1, read on the forward strand.
GTCGCGCAGTTGGCGCATGAGGTCGGCTTTTTCGTGGCCCCACTCGATAATACTTAGCCCGAAACTTGCGAGCGCCCCAAGCTCTGCCATCACTTTCAACCATTCGCGTGGAAAGTTGCGGCGACGATCAAGCATCA
>CAZBKX010000343.1:0-2911 GCA_964492535.1 uncultured Rhodoferax sp.
CACCAGCACATCGACCGGATTGGCTATCAGCCAATCCAGCACCTGCGGCAAGCGCACTGTCAGAGAGTTGATATTCCAGGTGGCAAGTTTCATAGTCAAATCGGCCTGTGGCCGTCGTATTTATTGGTTTTGATGCTATGCATATCTTTAAGGTCAAGCGGGGTGACTTTGGCGGTAGGTGACAAAACTGAAACTCAGTCCTGTGGATGAAGTGTGGCGATCGCGGGCGATCTCGGTCCACTGCGAGCCGAATTTTGGCGCCAGAGCGTCGCCTTCAAAATCGGCGTCGATCTCGGTGACCACGGCGGTATCGACCAAGGGCAGGGCTTGGGCATATATCTCGGCGCCGCCAATTACCCAGGCGTTGCTGTCTGGCGGGCACAGCGCGCAGGCCTCTTGGAGGGAGTGGGCTGTGAGGGCGCCGTCGGCCTGCCAATCGGGCTGGCGGGTTACCACCACATTGAGGCGTCCCGGCAAAGGCCGAAATTTGGGCGGCAGGGAATCCCAGGTCTTTCGACCCATGATGACCGGGCAGCCCAGGGTGGTGCGCTTGAAATGCGCCATGTCTTCGGGCAAGTGCCAGGGCAGGGTGTTGTTTTTGCCGATGACGCCATTGGCGGCGCGGGCGAGGATGAGGTGGAGCTTCATGCTGTTTTGACTTTGGAGCGTGCGGGTAACAAGACGGCGGCAATGGCAGCCATCACGAACCCGACCGCTGCAAAATCTTGCCAGTGCGGGGATTCGCCGACGATGACCGTGGCCGTCAAAGTGCCCACCAACGGCACGGCCATCACGCTCATGGCGCTGGTGGCGGGCGGCAGGTTGCGGGCCAGCCCGGACCAGATGATTTGGGCAAAACCATAGTTGATGAACGCCCCGTAGGCCAGGCTGATCCACGTCAGGGTGGAAAACTGCCAGAGCGGCCAAGGCTCGCTGATCCAGGCAATGCCCCACAGGCAAATGCTTGCCAAAATCATCATCCAGACCGTGAGTGTCTCCACCGGCAACGTCAGGTGGGCACGGCGCATCATCAGGGTGCCCACCGCCCAGAGCAGCGCGGCCAACCCCATCCAGGCCACACCCACCGGTCGCCCGGCCAGCGTCGTGAATTCGTTGGCGGTGAGCAAGGCGATGGCGATAGCCACGGCCACGGCGGCAAACGCCACGCGACGGGTGAGTTTTTCACCCAGAAACAGCACGCTGATCAGCACCGTCCAGATCGGCATGGTGAAGCCCAGGATGGCCGCCCGCCCGGAGGCCAGTTGCTGCACACCCAGAATCGACACTGTGTGCCAGCCCAGCATGTTGGGAAGCCCCAGCAGGATGACGCTTCGCCACTCCGTGCCCCGGGGCCACATGCGCAAGCCCCGCGCGCGATAAAAGATATACAACCATAGCGCGCCGCAGGTCATGGTGAGGGCCCGAAAATACAGCGGTGAGAGCTCGCGCAACGAGAGCTTCATCATCGGCCAGTTCACGCCCCACATCAGGGTCAGAGCCACGAGGGCCCACAGTTGGCGGCGGCTGATCACACGGCCACCGGCGCCTTGATGGCGGGGTGGCACTCGTAACCGATCACCTCGAAGTCTTCAAACTCGTACTCAAAGATCGATGCGGGCCGGCGTTTGATATTGAGCGTGGGGTAGGCCAGGGGTACTCGACTGAGTTGCAACGCCACTTGTTCGGCATGGTTGCTGTAAATGTGACAGTCGCCCCCGGTCCAGATGAAGTCGCCCACGTCCAGGTCACATTGCTGCGCCACCATGTGGGTGAGCAGGGCGTAGGAGGCAATGTTGAAGGGCACGCCCAGAAAGATATCTGCGCTGCGCTGGTAAAGCTGGCAGCTCAAGCGCGCCTTCTCGCCTGGCGCCTGCGCGGGTGCCACATAAAACTGGAAGAACGCGTGGCAGGGCATGAGGGCCATCTTGTCCAGATCGGTCACGTTCCAGGCGCTGACGATGATGCGGCGCGAGTCGGGGTTGGTTTTGAGCGTCTTGATGACCTCTGCGATCTGGTCAATGTGGCCGCCACCGGGCTTGGGCCAGCTGCGCCATTGCACACCGTACACCGGTCCGAGGTCGCCGGTTTCAGGGTCGGCCCACTCGTCCCAGATGGACACACCGCGGTCTTTCAGCCAATTGTTGTTGCTGGAGCCGGTCAGAAACCACAGCAACTCTTGAATGATGGAGCGCAGGTGCACCTTCTTGGTGGTGACCAGCGGAAAGCCCTGGGTCAAATCAAAGCGCATCTGGTAGCCAAACACGCTCTTGGTGCCGGTGCCGGTGCGGTCGGGTTTGAACACGCCGTGGGTGTCCACATGGCGCATGAAGTCTTCATATTGGGAAGGGATGGGCGTTGTCATGTCAATAAGAACCAAAAAGAGTGTCCAGAGCGCCCACGATGTCCTCACTTTGCGCAGAAAGACTCGTTACGGGTTGCTTGAGGCCCGCTGCTGGGAATGCGGCGAGCGCAGCGGTGTCGAGCACGAAAGTTCTGCCAGCGATTTCAAACACGGGGTTCAGGTCGCGCATTCGGGGTCCGAAAGCGACTTCGTCGCGCATGGGAATGACCACGCGGCTGGCGACCCGGTCGATGAAATTGTTTTGCACATCGAGCAAGAAAGGCGTGGTGGAACGCATCGCCACTTCGGGATGCGGGTAAACATCAAAACGAGCCATCAATGCCGCCGGTCAAAACGTTCGGTACTTGGCCAGGGGCAAGCCCTCGCGTTCGATCCGGGCGTTGTAGTGGTCAATCGCTTGGGCGTTTTCCTCATTCCACTTTTGCCAGTAACGCCGCTTCACCTCTTCCTGTAAAAAAGCGTCGACGGTTTTGGACAAATTCATGCCCAGCTTTTTGGCCTGTTCCAGCGTGTGAGCATTGATGGACAGGTTGACCGGGCGTTTTTGGG
>CAZBKX010000344.1:0-1792 GCA_964492535.1 uncultured Rhodoferax sp.
TTCCCGTGCGAAAAAAGCCTGTTTTGGGAGAATCACAGCATATTTCCAAAACCCCACCCAATACGTTTCGTTGAGTTTCCACATCTGCCCTTCTTTTATCGACGGGAACGAGAGACTATAATGCCTTGAAATAGGAAAAAATAGGCAAAAGCGAATTCCACCGTGAAAGGGCGCTGGCGCTTTTACCATGAATGGTTATCGTTCTGGCCTCAAAAGGTAACGTCAAAGTCGGAGAAGATCATCACTAACCCTTACCGATTGAAGGAATTATGGATGTCATCGATGCGCTCGTCAGCCACCACGCCATCTTGAGACAGCTCTACCTGCAATCCGAAACCAACCCGGACGTTTTTGATGAGTTCCTTCGCAACCTGTCGTGCACCACACCATGGAGGAAAAGTATTTTTACGATCTGCTTGAAGGCTTCGCTCAGGCTCGTCGCGATGCGCTTGCAGCGGTCAACGAGCATCACATCATCGAGCTGATCATCAAGGACTCCGAGCGATTCCCGCGCGACCACGAGCGGTTTTCCATCAAAATTGAAAGCCTGGGGGAATACACGACCCACCATCTGGATGAGGAGGAAGCCCAGATTTTCCCGATGGCACGGCAGTTGTTCACCGCAGAGGACCTGAACACGCTCGGCCGCCTTTTCGCCGAAGCCAAAGACAAGCTGCTGGGGGCCGTTCCGCCGGAGCTGCCGCCGACGCTTTCCGCCAAACGACCCAAACCGGTCAAGGCCATCAAACCGGAGCCGCTCACCACGGCGCAAGCGCTGTCGAACCCTGCCGTGGGGCTCGGCATCGGAAGCCTCAAAGGTTAACCGACAAAAAGTGTGTTCCGCCTGATACATTAACCATACTAATACATTCAAGGAGGTTTTATGGACATTCTAAAACGTGAGCTGGCCCCGATCCCGATGGAAGCCTGGACCGAGATAGACGCCCAGGCGACGCGCAGCCTCAAGGCGATGCTTTCAGGGCGCAAGTTTCTGGATGTGACCGGACCGATGGGAACCGATTTTCCGGGGGTGCCGGAAGGCCGGCTCTTGTATCCTGAGAAACAACCCAAAGCTGGACCGATGTACGGCGTTCGCAAGGTCCATCAGGTTGTCGAGGTGCGAGTGCCTTTCGAGCTTGACATTCAAGAGATGGACAACGTGGTGCGCGGCGCAAAGGACGTGGACCTTTCCGCCATGGAGGATGCCGCCCGCAAAATAGCGCTAATCGAAGAGAAGAGCATTTACCATGGCATGCCGGAGGCCAATATCCGGGGGCTGAAGTCGTGTGCCGGCGACCAGTGCCTCACCATCGGCTCCAAGCCCGAGCAGCTCCTCGAAGGCATCGCCGTGGGGGTGACGGCTTTCACCAGCCGCTCCATCGATGGCCCCTACAGCTTCATCGTGGGACCCAAGCTGTGGAGCCGGATGTCGGCGCATATCCAGGGGTATCCCGTGAAGATGCAGGCGGAGTCCGTATTGGGCGGTGCCGTGCTGCTGAGCCCTTATCTCAGCGGCGATTTTGAGAATGAGGCCTACATGGTGACGCGGCGCGGGGGAGACCTTCAACTGATCCTCGGGCAGGACCTTTCGATCGGCTATGAGAGCCACAATCAAACCAAGGCCAAGCTGTATTTCACCGAATCCTTCACATTCCGAGTTCTCGAACCAGCGGCAGTCATCACCTACACGGCGGCTAAGTGAGTAGCGCTGCGTAGGGCGCTAAAGCAGGGAGCGACTTGTGCGGTCGCTCCCTTAAAGACCTATCGTTTCCCTCTGCGATCATGGAACCCA
>CAZBKX010000345.1:0-2509 GCA_964492535.1 uncultured Rhodoferax sp.
CAACACCCAGGTCGACACCAGCCGAACCATCACGGTTGAATTCGATGCTAATTCACGTGGACCCTGGGAGTTCAGGCCTGCCCAGCGGTCGATCCAGGTCCACCCGGGTGAAATGGCCACGGTCATGTACGAGTTCAAAAATGTACAAAACAGGTCCATGTCCGCGCAAGCCATTCCGAGCTACGCACCCATGCAGGCGAGTACGCATTTCAATAAGCTGGAGTGTTTTTGTTTTAACCAGTACACCCTGCTCCCGGGTGAGAAGAAATCCTGGCCAGTGGTGTTTGTCATAGATCCCAAGTTGTCAAAGGATGTCAAGACAATTACCTTGTCCTATACTTTCTTCGAGGTCGGTGGCAAAACGCCAGCGGCGCCGGTAGCGGACGCGAAGGCAGTGGTACCTTCAGTTGAGGCGGGTTCGTGACCGAACCTGCTGGGAACGCCAGGAAATCTGTGATCGCGTCTTTTTTGCGAACGGTCAAGATGGTTTTGTGGGGATTTTTGGGTATTCGAAAAGGCAGCGACTGGCAAGAGGATGCTCAAAAAACCAATCCACTTCATATTATTGTGGTGGGCCTGGTGGGTGTAATTTTATTGATAGTCGGTTTGATGGTGCTTGTGAAGTGGGTTGTACCAACCTGATTCAGGGGCAAAATAAATTGAAAATTGAAGTGTCAGAAGCGAATTGGAAAGATTGGAGCTGAAATGAGTTCAACAACACACGGTTCGACACCGTATTACTTTGTTCCCGGTCCATCGCGCCATCCCGCGATGGCAGCGTTGGGGATGTTCTTTGTACTTTTGGGCGCGAGTCAGTGGATCAACGGCACAGACTGGGGTAAGTGGTCGCTTGCGTTTGGAATGGCACTATTCCTGGGTGTTCTTTATCAATGGTTCAAGGAGGCCATTCATGAAAGCGAAACCGGTCAGTACGGGCACAAAATTGACTTGTCGTTCCGCTGGAGCATGAGTTGGTTCATTTTTTCGGAAGTCATGTTTTTTGGCGCCTTCTTCACGGCGCTTTGGTGGGCGCGGTCGCATTCGATGCCGGCCTTGGGCAATCTTGAGAATGCGTTGCTTTGGCCTGATTTCAAGGCTGTCTGGCCGAGCATGGCGGCAGGTGTGACTGGTTCCCCAGCCGGCATTGTTGAACCCTTCAGCACCATGACACCGTTTTGGTTGCCAACCATCAACACCGCTTTATTGCTGACCTCGGGCGTAACACTGACCATCGCGCACCATGCCCTGATTGCCGGCAACCGGAGTCGTACCATTGCATTCATGTGGATGACCGTGATTCTGGGTGCCACCTTTTTGGGTGTGCAAGGGTACGAATATTTCCATGCCTACAGCGATCTGAACCTGAAGATGACCTCTGGCGTCTTTGGGTCAACGTTTTACATGCTGACCGGCTTCCATGGTTTCCATGTGTTCGTCGGCATGCTGATGCTGCTGTTCATCACGTTGCGCTTGCAGAGGGGCCACTTCACACCTGATCGCCACTTCGGTTTCGAGGGTGCTGCTTGGTACTGGCATTTTGTGGACGTGGTATGGCTGGGGCTCTATGTGTTGATCTACTGGCTTTGAAAGCGCCGCGCAAATAAATAAGGCACCGCGCGGTGCCTTTTTTCATGGACTGATTCACTAATGGTTCAACTATTTCCCGGCAGGAATCCCGGTCGGTTGAATGTAGCCCAGTTTCCAAGCTAGCAAGATGCTGCAAAACAGAAGCACGGAGATACCAACGCGCATGGCCAGCGCTAACGCCATCTTTTGATGTCTTGATCTGCCGTTGCTGTTGTTTTTCATCATGAAAAACAAAGCCGTGCCCAAGCTGCCAACGATGGCCAAAAATGCGAAAAGGACTAGATATTTCATGGTTTGGATTATGTCGTGAATGCGGGATGGAGGTTTGGGTTGCTCACCATCAGCACAGTGTTGGCGATCATCGCGACGCTGATGCTGGGCCGCTGGCAGCTATCTCGTGCTGATCAAAAAGAGGCCATTCAGTCCTCTATGGAACGTCAGGGGGAGTTGCTGCCCTTGGTGGGTCAAGAAGTGCTTTTATCGCCTGATCCAAGTGCGTTGCTGCAGCGAAGAGTGTTACTCCAGGGGGAGTGGTTGGTTGACAAAACAATATTTCTCGATAACCGACCCATGATGGGGCGACCCGGGCTCTATGTTGTAACACCCATGAGGCTGGAGCATAGCCAGGCAGTTGTCCTTGTTCAACGTGGTTGGGTGCCCCGCAATTTCATGGATCGTATGCAGGTCCCCGATATCAGAACCCCTGTTGGAGTGGTTGCGATAGAGGGGCGTATAGTCCCGCCGCCGGGCAAGTTATATGAGTTCGCAGGCACCGAGACAGGGCGTATCCGGCAAAATCTGGACTTGGCGAGTTTTAGTGCGGAAGTTGGCCTGGCACTGCCTGGATGGACGGTTCAGCAGCTTGACGCTGAGAGCGACGGCCTGCTGAAGCAATGGCCGGCTGCGTCCACCGGAGTCGAAA
>CAZBKX010000346.1:0-4201 GCA_964492535.1 uncultured Rhodoferax sp.
ACGCGCAATTCCACATTCTCAAATCGAGCCTTGCATTTCCATGCCGATAGCCCCCATTGACCCCGGCGGTACTCTTCGTCGAACAAGACAAACTGCTGGACGTTGTTTTCGTAGAAGACGATCTTGCTGCCGTTGAACTCCACGCGCAACCGATACTTCTTGCCCAGCTTGATCGAATTCGATCCTCCCACCCACTGGCGCAGAAAATAAAAGGGTCCGGTGATCGTCTTAGCGATAAAAAATTTTGTCTTGAATGCGGCCAGCCCAGCATAGTAGTACGCATCCTGGCCGCCGTAACGGAAGATGATCGAGCCTTCGGCGCTCTTTTCTCCCGACTGGCCGGGATGCCCTTCGAGGGGTGTAATGTCGGCACTGATCGAACCATTCTTGACTATTTCCGGGAAGATGATCATCTGACCGCTTTGTTTGGCGTTGAGCGGTGACACGAACCCGTTATCGCCCAACACTTCCCAGTCGTCATTCAACATCGAGTAGTCGATTATTTTCATTGCAATCCCTCCAAATACCGTGAAATATAGGGCAGATGATCGAATGCTATGAGACGTGCCGAACCACTATCCGCGAAGCCCGCTCGGAAGTTTTCTCTGAAACACAATGCCTTAACCCCACCCAAGCCCCGACCAGACACAGCCTACTCCGCTCGTTCGTACATCGCCTCGAACTTTTCGGTCGACACGGCGTATGCGTCACCTCCCTTTTCCTCGTTGAACACAAGGTAGATGACTTGGATTGAAGCCGCCTATTCCCCGCTTCCGGTCGCTTTTCTTCTCCATGCCCCGGTGAGCCAGAGGGAATTTACGGGCGAACGGGCGTCGGTTGGCGGAAGGGAGCCGGCAAATGGTGCGCGCGTTCCTCCGCGGTCAATTGGCGCGGCACCCGCTCGCGTGCTAGCACAAGCAGTTGCGGCGTCGCTCCGCCAATGTCGAAAGCGTAGAGATGTACTTGGCCATCGAGTCCCGCCGTGACTATACGCTGCCCATCCGGGCTGAACCCTGGCAAACTGACTGGATCAGTGTGGCCGGTCAACTCAGCCACCTTGGCTCCGGTCCTTGTTTCGAAGATCTCGGCGGTGTACTCGTCTGACGTGGTGACCAGAAAGCTCCCGTCCGGACTCAATGTGAAGCTGGTCATTTCCTTTGGCCTGACATCGATCTCGGCGATTTTCTTTTGGCTGGCGGCGTCCCAGACGCGAATCACCTTGTCCTTCGCGGTGCGAGTGACGATCCATTGCCCGCCGGGACTGAATGTCGCCCAAATGACTTCTGCATCGTGCGGCAACACGGCCATGCTCTTACCTGTAGCCGCGCGCCAGATGCGGGCGGTGTGATCTTCGCTGGCGGTGACGAGCCACTGGCCGTCTGGACTGTAGCCGATTTCGCGAACTTGCTTGGTATGCCCCTCCAACTCAAAAAGAGCTTTCCCGGTGGCGACATCGCATACAGCCGGCCACCAGTCCACCACGGCCACGCGGTTGCCATCCGGACTGAAGCTGGCACTAAAGAACTGGCTGGCTCCCCGCATCTGTGCGTAGGGGCTGGCCAACTGATGCAGTCGTTGGCCGGATACCGCATCCCAAAGAACCGCGTCCCTCTGTTCGGCCACCGTCAGAATTTGCTTTCCATTTGGGCTGAACTGAGCGACAGTCAGCCCTTCCTGTTTTAGCTCGAACAAACTCTTCCCGCTATCCGCGTCCCACACCCGTGCGGTCTGGTCGTACCGGCTGCTCGTGCAGATGCGCTTTCCATCGGGAGAGCCGTCTGCGCCCGTTATGCCATCGGCATGGCCAAGAAGTTCGAGACTCATTCTGCCGCTGTCCGATTCCCAAACGCGGGCCACTTTGTCCGCACCACCTGTGATAACCCTCCGGCCATCCGGCGTGAACTTGGCGAAGTAAGTGCCCCCTGCATGACCCGGCAAGGTCAATTTGCGCGCCAACGCCTCGAACAACGACTGGCGCAAGGCGCTCTCCGCTTCGGCGGTGGGATATACACGGACCGCCTCCACCGCTAAAAGAATGGCCAATTCACGATTGGTCTCGAGCACCGCCAGCGACCGGTCCGCCACTTCGCGGGACATCGCTTCCCGTTGCTGCTGTCTTGCCGCGTCCTCGATATTTCCCGCCACGTGGCCGGCCATGAACCACGCCTGCCGGGCCACGAACGCGGCGAAACCCGCTGCGATTGTCAGCACCACCAACCCCGCCACCGCGAAACGCAGCCAGCGCATCGTTTTCTGGTACTGATGAATATCTTCGCCGATGATTTCATCAAGCGAGCGGTTCTGCATCGTCGCGGACAATCTGGCGACGGCTTCGAGAAATTTCGGCTGGCGCAGCGACAGGTGTGCGCTGGTTTTAGCGAAGCGCAGATCGAGATGGTTCGGCTCCTCCTGGAAAACTTTTTCCAGCCTTCGGGGCAAGGCGGTTGTTTTGGTCCAGTCAAAATCCACCGCCACTCGGTCCCAAGTTAACTCGCCTTCAGTCCAGACTATCAGCAGACGACTGGCCGATCGGTTTCGCAGCCACCAATCGACTTCCTGCTCGACCCATTTCGATTGCGCGGCCTGGGGCGAAGCCAACAGGATAAAGTAATCCGCATCCGCCAGCGCTTTCTGGATCGATCCCCACAACTCCGGCGTCACTGCCAGCCCCGTCTTGTCACGGAACACGCGCATGGCTCGCAGACTGTACCACGGCTTGGCGAATCGATGCAGGCCTGATTGCAGCGCCGGGGCCAAGCGGTCATCCGCCGCGTGGCTGTAAGAGATGAACCCCCTGTATTTGCGGACCGTGCCTGGGCCGGTCGTGGCTCTGGTTGCGTTCATGATCCCTGATGTTTTTTGTGTACGACTCTATCCTTTGATCCGCCTTCAGCGATGATGCCATAGTCGCCTCAGGTTACCCTTATTGAGTTTCACAAACCGGTGAGAAGGGTTCACAGATAAACGCAGTCACCCTTCGAGGAAAAGTTAATCCAGTTGAACGGTTGTTATATGGGCATTCGTCAGAATGGTAATATCGTCATTTTTGAAGCCCAGCAGTTCTTTGTGGAGTGCTGCCATATCTTTGGCATCGTTGACACATCCTTGTAGAGCCGCCCCAGGATATTTTTTAAAGTTGTTAATTCCGACACAAAGCGCTTTCCGATTGCTTGCCATGATAGACCTCCTTCTGTGAGGTGATGGGTTTCTGAGATCTGCTGTTTAGAAAATGAGGGGAAAGCTGCCTCAGACGATACAAGACTCTATGAGTTTGGCTTCCTCCTCGCGCCTCCGCAAAAGCCCGTCAAGGCCCTTGTTGATCCAAAGTCGCTTCATGCTTCGCAACTGATCCGCGATTTCCTGCAAATCGCTGCTTGGTACGGCATCCCGTATGGCTCGCATTTCGGCCCGGCGATCTCCTTCCATCGAAGTGCCGCGGTTAAACACCAGGGATACTAGCGCACCCTGGGCATCCGGGGGGAGTTCGGCGATGCCGGGGAACGTCATTTCCGTTTTCAATGCGTACAAAGGCAGGTTGCGCTAGATAAAGACCGTCTCTGCATCTTTCCTCTTAATCTTGATATCCTGCAATTGCACTGCCCTGTTTTTGGCTGCAATCCCCCTTTTACCAATGGCTCCTTTCAAGCGTTTGAGCTGGTCGGCAGTCAAATAAGGCGCCCAGTCCGACTCGAATTGATCGACGGTCACATACCCGAGATCATAGCCGATCCCAAGGGTGATCCCCGAATCGCCTCCAGGCCACTTGGCGGGCTGATTCAAACCTTCGAAATCGATGATCAACTTTTTGGTTTTATCCGTTAATACGATCATTGTAGGCGAGCCTCCTTGATCTAATTTCGCAATGCCCCGATAAGGCTTACGGTTTGTTCAACTTGAGATCCCAATTGAAATGCACACCTGCGTCCAGGGATCCATCCGGCTTCTGCGCTTTGTACTCGAAGTCGACCTTCGCGAAGTTCAAGGTTACCTGCTCCATCAAACCTTCCGGCCCTCTCGTGGCGGAACTTTGAACGCCGGTTACCATCACATCCTGCAGCTTGATGAGGAGGAACTCCTGGGGCGTCGCGGGGTCTGATCTGCGGACAGTAAGCCTGGCTTCCTGAATGTGCTTACCCGAAGCGCACGACAGCATCAGGTTCGGTGAGGCCTTGTCGACCAGGTGGGTGAAGCTGATATCCTG
>CAZBKX010000347.1:0-4256 GCA_964492535.1 uncultured Rhodoferax sp.
TTGATTGGCAAGCAATACGACTTTCATCCGATCGCCAATTTTTCGATCACGCTCCATCCTGTGGGCTGATTTGAGGGAGGATCGTTGGGTGGGACTGAGGAAATCTTGCATCCTCACATTCTCGCTCTTGGGGTGAATCAACATCCAGCCTCTTGGCTGCATTTTGAATCGCGATTGCTATATCAAATGGAGGTCCACATGAACTACGAAGAGCGCGATCTTTATGGCATGTGCTAGGTCCGGCGCGTCGGAGTCCGGCGTGTGCCAAGGGCCCGGTCCCGAACTGATGGGCGCGAACACACTCATTGGAAATGACGTCTGCAGCCAGAAGGGTGAGTTTCGTCGGGTGCTTTACACCGCAAGGAACTGCCAGCTGGTTGTGATGGCGCCAAAACCAATGGAAGAGATTGGGGCGCAACGCCAAAAGCTCGATCAGTTCCTGGCAGTGTTGTCCACACAACCGAGCCGAGGCGCAGACCGATTCAATGACCAATGATTGAAACCTGCAAAGGTCTTCTCCCGCATCAATTCAGTCAAACGCCCATACGGTTCGCAGGCGTGCCACTTTCATGATGTCGCCACTCAACTTCCGGAGCTCGCTATGGCCTTTATTTACGCCGAAACAGTAGACGAACTTGGGCCCGAACGCAGCCCGGCCAGCAGCTACCCCGAAGTCACCCCAGCCCACGCCAGCGCAGTGTCGTGGGGCGCCATTGTGGCGGGAGCCGTCGCTGCCGCGGCACTGTCGTTGATTCTATTGATGCTGGGTGTCGGATTGGGCCTGTCCTCGGTCTCGCCGTGGGGGCACTACGGCACAAATGCCGCGAAATTCGGCATATCGACCATCCTCTGGGTCACCCTCACGCAACTCCTTGCTTGCGCCATGGGGGGTTATCTGGCTGGGCGATTGAGAACAAAGTGGGTTGCAGTGCATACGGATGAGGTGTACTTCCGGGATACAGCGCACGGATTTCTCGCCTGGGCGGTCGCGTCGCTGGCGACCGCTGCGCTGCTGACCTCGGTGATCGGCTCCATCGTGGGCACCGGAATTCAGGCTGGCGCAACTGTGGCAGGTAGCGTCGCCAGCAATATGGGCGTCGCAACCGCAGGTGGCCCCGAGATAGAAAATTCTGACCATGCGCCGGGGCCGATGGGCTATTTCGTTGATTCCTTGTTCCGAAAAGACCAAGGCACAACAACAGTCGCCACGGCCGCGCCGCGTTCTGAAGTATCCCGCATCTTTGCGAACACCGTCTTCACCGGACCCCTGCCCGCAGACGACCTGAGGTACGTCGGCCAGCTCGTCGCCCAGCGCAGCGGGCTGTCACAGCTGGAGGCAGAGAAAAGGGTGACTGACACTTATGCACGACTGCAGGCAAAACTGGGTGAAGCGCAAGGTGCTGTGAGAGACGCCGCCGACAAAGCGCGCAAGGCCTCCGCTTATGCGGCGCTGTGGCTCTTCATCTCGCTGCTTATCGGTGCATTCGTCGCCAGCCTGGCGGCGACCTACGGCGGCCGGCAGCGAGACGCCTGACAGCAGCCCCAAAACTTCCAACTTTCGGAGGCAACCATGCGCTCACTCATTCTGCTTTTTCTTGGGATCCCGATCCCAATCATCATTTTGATCGCATTGTTCGTGCGATAGCAACGATCCGCCACTACAACTGCAAGGAAAAACCATGAGCCTGGGAACCATTCTATTGATCGTTCTGATTCTGATGCTGATCGGCGTCTTTCCAACCTGGCCGCACAGCAGCAGCTGGGGCTACGGGCCCAGTGGTGTGTTGGGCTTGGTGGTTGTCATCATCATTGTGCTGCTGTTGATGGGAAGGCTGTAGCACTTCATTCTGCAGCTTGTGCTGAACAATTGACATCTGAAGGCCGGGGCGGCGACTTCACTGCATTGAAGCGTGCATGCTCCTGCTCTGGCCGTCAGCTCCCCTGGCCCAAGCTAAATCCAGGCTTGCGTTTTCGCAATTTTGAATGGCCCGTCTCTGTGTTCAATCAGGGGTGGTGCAGTTCGCTTTTTCCAGGGCCAGCCCAACATGACTTGGTGCTCAAGCATGGGCAACGCGACGCCCCGCATCTTCTCATTCGAAAAGGAGTCCCATGAACCGCTATTTCAACTTCAAATCACCGCTCATCGTTGCCGTCATGCTGGCACTGCCTTTGGCACAGGCCGCAACCATGAGCAAAGCCGAGTACAAGGCCGACAAAACCCGCATCAGCGCGGACTACAAAGCCGACAAGGCGGCGTGCGCCCCGCTGTCCGGCAATGCCAAGGACATCTGTGTCGAGGAAGCCAAGGCCAGGGAAAAGGTCGCTCGCGCCGAGTTGGAATACAACTACAGCGGCAAACCCGGTGACAAGACCAAGGTGTTGATGGCGAAGGCCAAATCAGCCTATGCGGTCGCCAAGGAAAAATGCGACGACAAGACAGGCAATGACAAAGACATTTGCGTCAAGGAAGCCAAAGCCGTTGAGACCAAGGCGCTGGCAGACGCCAAGATGGGCAAACAGATCGGCGAGGCCAAGAAGGATGCCTCCGAAGACAAGCGCGACGCCGACTACAAAGTCGCTGTGGAAAAGTGCGATGCCATGGCGGGCGATGCCAAGGCCAGTTGCATCGCCGCCGCCAAAGCCAAATTTGGCAAAACCTGAATGTGTTGGGATATCGCGACCGACCTTGTTGTTTGGCGACAATACAGAAACATCACCACTGGAATTGTCGGCACTGGGAGGGCGCTTGGACCCACGCAAGGCAACGCATGGTCGGGTGCTCGCTTGGTATTGCTTCGCAGAGACCATGATGGACTTTGTGGCAGCCCGATTTGTAACGGCGCTGGTCAGGGCCTGGGCATTGGTGGGCTCAAGACCAAGGGGGCCCAGTGCGGCGGCGGCGAGCACGCGCCCTGGTGTGTGGCGCGCAAGGACATGGACAAAAACACGCTGTGGGTGGTGCAAGGCGAGACTGCCTTCAGCCTGCACTTCATGGAGCCGCAATGGGCTGTAACGCCGGGGCAGTCGGCAGTGCTGTACGACGCAGAGGTGTGTTTGGGTGGGGGCGTAATTGCGAGTTGATTTGCTGGGGACATTCGCGGAACCATTCACCCTCGTGTCATCGATTCTCACAAAAGCAGGCTGTGCAGACGACGCAGCCCAAACCGTCGGTTATCGTCAAGCCATGACCTCACCCCGATTTGCCCATGCCCTGCCCTTTCTGGCGGTGTTGGGGTCCGTCACCGCGCTGGGCATTGGCACCTCGTTTGCCAAGCAGCTGTTTCCCCAGGTGGGCTCCCTGGGCACCACGGCGTTGCGGGTGGGGTTCTCGGCGCTGATTTTGCTGCTGTTGTGGCGGCCCTGGCGCTGGCCGCTCGGCGGCGCCGATGCCCGGTCCTTGCTGCGCTATGGGGTGGCGCTGGGCTTCATGAACCTGCTGTTTTACATGTCGCTGCGCACCATTCCGTTTGGGGTGGTGGTGGCGATCGAGTTCACCGGGCCACTGGGCGTGGCGCTGTTTTATTCACGCAAACCAATTGACTTTGTCTGGGTGGCGCTGGCGGTTCTGGGCCTGGGCTTGCTGCTACCGCTGGGCACCCATGCGGCCAGTCTGGACCCGCAAGGGGTGATGTATGCGCTGGCAGCGGCTGTGTGCTGGGGCACCTACATCGTGTTTGGCAAGCGGGTGAGCCATTTGCATGCGGGGCATTCGGTGGCGCTGGGCCTGGCGGTGGCAGCCATCACAGTGGTGCCCTTTGGCGTGTGGCATGCGGGCGCTGCCTTGCTGGACCCGCATATTTTGTTGTTCGGGCTGGGCGTGGCGGCGGTCTCCAGCGCGATCCCGATCTCCCTGGAAATGGTGGCCTTGAAGCGCTTGTCACCCGAGTCGTTTGGCATCATGACCAGCCTGGAGCCTGTGGTGGCAGCCCTGCTGGGCTTGATGTTGCTGGACGAACACCTGACCGGTGTGCAGTGGCTGGCCATCGTGTGCGTCATGCTGGCCGCTGCGGGCAGTTCGGGCACGGCCCGGCGTGGGCCGCTGGCCAGCGAGATTCATTGAAGTCAAAAACAATAGCGCATTACCCAATCAATCTGCCGGCCAGAGACCCAAAAGGGTAACTTCTCAAAAAGTCATGGCAAGGCACGAGAAGCCACGGCGTTGCGAATCAACATTGGCAGTGGTGCAATGGCACCGGTCAGGCAAACGCGATCTTGCAGATACGCCCAAAAAGAGATACCAAGTTTGCGGCAGGTTT
>CAZBKX010000348.1:0-1604 GCA_964492535.1 uncultured Rhodoferax sp.
AAAGTTACCGCCAGCGAGCCGCCGTACCACAGTGCCACGCGGGAGCGCGTCTTGATCACAATACGGCCCAAACTAATAATCATCACCACAAGACCGGGTCCGGCCAAGACCCAAACGGTGGGAATAAAGAGGCTGCGCGGCAGCAAGAGCGCCAAAAAAATCAGCGGGATGCACAGCCAGTGAAAAAATTTGATCGCCTGGGCATAGGGAGTCTTGATAAGCTCGTCCTGAAACATCTCACGGTACAAGGCCAGGGTCACCAGAGCGTAGCAGGCCAGGGTCACAGACCGACCTGGTGTCAGCCATTGCACCGGTATGGTGTGGCTCAGCCACTGGGTGTCCCAACCGCCAGAGGTGGATGCGACCCGCAGTCCTAACACCAGCCAGGCGGCGAAAATCAGATAGAGCTTTTGGCGGTTGACGAGCGCAACTACCAAAACGAAGGCAGTGAGCACCAGAACGCCACCGTCGAGCAGACCCGAATTGCGGTGAAAGTTGTGGCTTGAAATGGCCAGCTTCCGGGGCGTCCACAGTTCAGCAGTCAGACGCGCCGGTCCCAAAAATGTGGCGCGACAAATGACCTCTGGCCCGGCTTGATTGAGCATCAGTGCGTAACCGGCGTTGACCCGGCTGAGCTGACCTTGCGGCTGGTTGTCAACCACCTTGCCCAGCAGGGTTTGGGTGCTGGCGTCCCAGCAGCTCATGTCCTGGGTGTGGCGGGATGGGAATGCGACCTGCATGCCCTGGCCGGAAGCTTGTCCTGAAAGAAAACTGAACCACACGGGCGCCTCGGACAGCTTGTTGTCATGAAGAGGCGTGAGGGGTTGGAGAACTAGTTGGTCCCTGGCCTGCCTTGGGGAAAGTTCGTTGCCTGTTTGAATCAGTGCCCGCAACTCAAGTGTTCTTTCGGGTTGCGCCTCGTACGGATCGGCCCAAAAAAACAGGGCCGTCACCGAGACGATGGCAATCGCTACTGGAACCACATAAAGAGACAGGGCGCTAGTCAGCCACTCGAAAATTGACTTAGTGCGCCGGGGCCGAAAAAGCTTGAAAAAGGAAGGACGCTGCAAAACCAAATCCCTCAGGGTGTTTTATAAGAGTATTCGGACTGACTTTGGATCAGTTTTATCTCCCCCTCGCGCCGCAAATTCTATAGGTGAAATGTCTTGTTTGCAGTGCCACCCTGCGAGTCTATGGAATTTTGGTGACTATCGTGTCAACTCCGCAGGTCCGTACGCTCCTTGCGCCCGGGGCATTAAGAGGTGGGGTCTGACATCGTCATGGGTCTGTCCCAGCAATATATCGGGGTGGTGCGTGTTACAAAAAAACGTCAACAAGGGGTGTCTGGCGTTTGACCAGCGAGCCTGGCCGCTCCCGATTTCAAACCCCATCATGCGGTGCGGCACGTTGCCCATGTGCGCCAGTGGAATGTAGCCAGCGCCAGGAAAAATATCTTCGAACATGAGCTGTTGGTACTGGCGGTCCAGAGGCGAGCGCGCGGCAACAAGTGCCCAGTCAATTGCGTTGGCCTCGCAGAATTGAAAACTTGCCTTGATCAGCGCAATTTTGACCAAACGTCCCACAATGCCCTGTGCAATCCCGAG
>CAZBKX010000349.1:0-2228 GCA_964492535.1 uncultured Rhodoferax sp.
ACGGCGGCAGCGCAGGTCAAGCGCGAGTTCTCCACCAAGGTCCATGTGGCCGACACCACACATCTGGTGGACATTGTGGGTACCGGGGGCGATGGTTCACACACTTTCAACATCTCCACCTGCGCCATGTTCGTGGCGGCAGCGGCGGGGGCCAAGGTCAGCAAGCACGGCGGGCGCAGCGTGAGCAGCAAGAGCGGCAGCGCCGATGTGATGGACGCCCTGGGCATCCACATCAACTTGTCGCCCACTGCCATTGCCCAGTGCATCGAGCAGGTGGGCGTGGGCTTCATGTTCGCGCCCAATCACCATCCGGCGATGAAAAATGTGGCTCCAGTGCGCAAGGAAATGGGCATCAAGACCATCTTCAATTTGCTCGGCCCCCTGACCAACCCGGCCAGCGCGCCCAACATTTTGATGGGTGTATTTCACCCCGACCTGGTGGGCATTCAGGTGCGCGCCCTGCAACGTCTGGGTGCCGAACACGCCGTGGTGGTCTACGGCAAGGATGGCATGGACGAGGTGAGCCTGGGGGCAGGCACGCTGGTGGGGGAACTCAAAAACGGTGAAATTTCCGAATACGAGATCCACCCCGAAGACTTCGGCCTGGTCATGGCCAGCAACCGGGCGCTGAGGGTCGGCACGCCTGATGAATCGCGAGCCATGTTGCTGGGTGTGCTGGACAATGTGAGCGGCGCGCCCAAAGACATCGTGACCCTCAATGCCGGCGTGGCGCTTTACGCCGCGAATGTCGTGGACACCATGGCGGCTGGTATCGAACGCGCCCGGGCCGCGATCGAATCGGGCGCGGCCAAAGACAAACTGACACAACTGGTGTCCCTGTCGCAACAACTGAAAGACACTCCCCAATGACCGATATCCTCGACCAAATCGTCGCCGTCAAACGCGAAGAAATCACCGCCGCCCTCAACCGCAAATCCCTGGCCTTGGTGCGCGCAGACGCCGAGTCCCGCGTGTTGACCCGTGATTTTGTGGGCGCGATGCGCGCCAACATTGCAGCCGGCCAAGCCGCTGTGATTGCCGAAATCAAAAAAGCCAGCCCATCCAAGGGCGTGCTGAGGCAAGACTTCATTCCTGCCGACATTGCCCAAAGCTATGCGGAACACGGCGCTGCCTGCTTGTCAGTGCTTACTGACGTGCAATTTTTTCAGGGTGGTGTGGACTACTTGAAGCAGGCGCGCGCCAGTTGCCAACTGCCCGTCCTGCGCAAGGACTTCATCGTGGACACCTACCAGGTGTACGAGTCCCGGGTCATGGGGGCCGATGCCATTTTGCTCATCGCCTCCTGCCTGGATGATGGGCAAATGAAAGAATTCGAGGCCATCGCCCGCAGCCTGGACATGGGCGTGCTGGTCGAGGTGCATGACGCCACGGAGCTGCAACGCGCCCTGCAACTCAAGACACCCCTGATCGGCATCAACAACCGTAACCTCAAGACTTTCGAGGTCTCGCTGGACACGACCTTGACGCTGATGCGTGACGTGCCAGCAGACAGGCTGCTGGTGACCGAAAGCGGCATCCATAGCCGAGACGATGTGCTGCGCATGGGGGCAGCGGGCGTCAATGCTTTTTTGGTCGGCGAGGCCTTTATGCGCGCACCGGACCCGGGTGCCGCACTGGCAGACCTGTTTGCCACAAGCTGACTTGTTCGCCCCGCCGGCTGCGCGCCTGCGCGAGTGGGCGCCCGAAAAATGGCCGGTTGCTGACGATTGGCGCCCGGTCGTTGACGCTTTTCTGGAGAGCCCGCCAGGCACCCAGCTAGGCCGGTTCATTCAGGATCGACTGGCCAGCGGCGCCATCATCTATCCACCTCACCCTTTTTTGGCCTTGCAGCTGACGGCCCTGGCGCAAGTCAAGGTCCTGATTTTGGGACAGGACCCCTACCACGGCCCAGGTCAGGCACAGGGTCTCGCCTTCTCGGTGCCACCGGGCGTTCGCCCCCCGCCGTCCTTGCGCAATATCTTCAAAGAGATTGCCCGCGACAACCAGCTCCACCCGTTGTCACCGCGATCCCCCACTGATGGCTCGCTAGTCCACTGGGCCACGCAGGGTGTCCTGTTGCTCAATACCAGCCTGACCGTTGAAGAGGGCCAACCCGCCAGCCATGCCAAACGCGGATGGGAACACCTCACCGACGCCATCGTACGAGCCATCGCCGCTAAGGAAGCGCCGATGGTGTTTTTGTTGTGGGGCGCCCACGCACAGGCCAA
>CAZBKX010000350.1:0-3192 GCA_964492535.1 uncultured Rhodoferax sp.
GCGGTCACGACAAACCGGAATCAGCGGTCACGATAAACCAGAATGGGTGGTCACGATCGGCCGGAATGACCGGTCACGATAAACCAGAATCGCCGGTCACGACAAACCGGAATGACCGGTCACGATCGACCGGAATACCCATTTGGGTGCCGGAGCGTCGTCCCGCAGGCCACGCGCACGATACAGGTAAGCGCCGTGTTTGAGCTGGATCAGCCGGAAATAATCGCGCCACAGCAGTTCAAACCACAGCCAGTAGGTGCCGTCATCGGCACCATGGGTTTGCTCAAACCGCTCGAGCCCGACGTAAGCCGTGCGCGCGGACAAGGCGCCCGTAGCCAGCCAGGGTGAGAACTTGCTGGAGTAGTTGGTGCCCGTCAAACCGTTGCGTGTGGTTTTATAGGCGCTAACCTGGGGCGTGGAGAAATAGCGCGCCACGTGGGCCGCCGCCGCTGTCTCACCGCCTCTAAACGCCGGTGTGTGGTGGGGAAAAGATGAGCGGGTATCGGGCAGTGCCGCAGGCTGCGTGCATTCGAGCGCCTGGCCGCCGATGTCTGCCAGCAGGCCTTCAGATAACGGTGGCAGGGGCGGTAACACCGCTGGCGCCTTCACGGGGGTTGCCGGCAAGACCTTCGCTCGCTCAACCGCTTGGCGAAAGGCGGTGAATACCTCTGGGCAGGCGCTGCCTTCAAACGGCAAATCATTAAGGTCCAGCAGGGTGGATTGCCACACGGTGCTGACCGCCAGCCCCGCTGCGCGCAGGGCAGCCACCTGGGCTTCTTCCTCCGGGGCAGCAATGTCTTCGCACACCACGCCCGTAGCCTGCACCGACTTGGCCAGTGCCGGCAATACCTCGTGCGGATGCCCCACACATTCCACCAGCTGGCTGCCCCGCGCCTGGAGTTGGGCGGCCAGGTCTCGCAAGGTGTCAGCCAAAAAGCGTTGGCGCTGCGCCCCCATGCGCTCAAAACCCCAGCGGGTGGGCTCCCGGTCGGTGGGTAGGTGGCAGTAGACGGGTACCACATGGGTGGCGCCAGAGCAAGCTTGCAAGAGGGCAGGGTTGTCCGCCAGGCGCAGGTCGTTTCTGAACCAGTAAATCAGGGCGGTCATGGGCTTGTCTTTTTGGTTTGGCGGCAGCGGTCGGAGCAGTACTTCACCTCGTCCCACACGGTTTCCCACTTTTTGCGCCAGTTGAAGGGTCGCCCGCAGGTCACGCAGACTTTGCTGGGTAGTTCTGATTTTTTTCGCATCTTCATTCAAATTCCAGTCCGAGTTGGTGGCTGTCTGCCTTTATTTGGGTGCGCGGGTTGGTGCGGCGCTGGCGCGAGCCATGTTTGGCCACAATGGCTGCCTTGGCCGCGCGCACCTTGGGTTGGGCCCGCAGGGCATGCAGGCGCTGCTTGTCGGTGCGGGTGGCAGCCTCAAGGTCGACCAGCGGCATGGCAATATCCACACCAACCTGGACGCGGTAGCGCTCCTGCAAATCAGCTGGCATGCGCCAGGGCTCGAACAGCCAGGCGTCCGGCACGCGGCGCATGGCCGGCAGCCAACGCCGCACAAAGTGCCCCTGCGGGTCATGGTCTTGCGCCTGTTTGATGGGGTTGTAGACCCGCGTGGTGTTGATGCCGGTGGTGCCAGACTGCATTTGCATCTGGCTCCAGTGAATGCCGGGCTCGTAGTCCAGAAACTGCCGCGCCAGCCACAGGCCTACGTCGCGCCAATGCAGCCACAGCGGGTAGGCCGCTACCGATACCAGCATGGCCCGCATCCGAAAGTTGATCCAGCCGGTTTCCCGCAGCATCACCACGCACGCATCCACCATGGGCCAGCCGGTGCGCCCCGCCACCAAGGCGTCAAAGTGCGCGCAATTCCAGTCTGGCTCACGCAGGCCGTCATAACCCCGGTGCACGTTGCGCCATTCCAGCTCGGGCTCGCATTCCAGCTTTTGAATGAAGTGGCAATGCCAGAACAGTCGGCTGGTGAAGGCAGTGAGGCCGCGTTTGTGGTGGCCACTCTCGGTGGGCAGCCGCTGGGACTGTCGGCGCGTGGCTTGCACTACTTCTCTCAAACTCAGGCAACCGTAAGCCAAGTACGGCGAAAGCCGCGAGCAGGCACTGGGGGCCGACAGGGGTGAGGAGATGCCGCCCCGATACCGGGCGGACCGGTTCTCCAGAAAGCTCTTCAGCACGGTCAGGCCCGAGCGTCGGCCACCGGGCTGGCGGTGGGGTGGCTGGTGGTCAGAGAGCCCCAGCGCCTGTGGGCTTGGTGGGCTTCGGTTCACCCAGGCCTGCACTGGCATCGCGACAAATTGCAGCTCGTCCAGCGCAGGGGTGGGCCAGCGCGGCGCGTTGGCGTGCGCCTGCCAGTGGGCTTGCCACAGATTGCGGTCTCTGAGGCGGCGAATCACCCCAAACTGGGTGTATTCATGCCACGCCACACCGTGCTCCCGGCACCACCGGGCCACAGCCAAGTCGCGTTGGAACGTGGCGTTGTTGCCCGTTTCTTCGTGCGAATGCAAGGCTGCGATGGGTGTGACTGCGTGCAATTGGGCAAGCAGGGTGGTGACCTCGCCGCACACCCCATGCACCTGCCCGCCGTAGTGGCGCATGTCGCCGTTCAGGTCGCGAAGGCTCTCCAGAATGAACTGGTAGTGCTGGTTGCTGACGTCGGGTTGCGCCCAAATGCTGGGCTCAATGGCGTAGAGGCACAGCACCGGGCCGCTGGATGCAGCATGGTGCAGCGCCGCGTGATCGTGCAGGCGCAGGTCGCGTTTGAACCAGACCACCTGCAGGTTCATCGGCCCAAAGCCCCGCTAAACCGGGTGCTGACAGAAGTCGGATAAAGTTGAAAAAAAGCCCACATACCCGTACACGTTCATGAAAATATTGCCTAATTTTGTTCTAGCCGCGATGTTGACGCTTGCCTGGGGTGTTTACCCCGGCGCCATGGCGCAGGCCGCCCAACCGGCCAAAGATGCGGCGGCTTGCCCCAGTGTGTTGAAGCACCAGTTTTCGCGCCTGCAGGACGAGGCGCCCCAAAACCTGTGCCAGTACGCCGGCAAAACAATTTTGGTGGTCAACACCGCCAGTTACTGCGGGTTCACCAACCAATATCAAGGGCTGGAAGCGCTGTATTCCAAGTACCAAAAGCAAGGGCTGGTGGTGCTGGGCTTCCCGTCCAACGACTTCGGCCAGC
>CAZBKX010000351.1:0-3836 GCA_964492535.1 uncultured Rhodoferax sp.
CTCAAGCACCCCCATCCAGAATGCCGTTCTTTCGGCATAAGGCTCGGGGTCCTGAGCGCCACTGGCTTGGGCGTACACAGCGGTCTGCACCATCACGATCCCTGTGGCGGGTTGCACAAAAATTGCCTGACCATGTATCCCTTGAAAAGCAAAACTGCGCTCCCTCAAAGGATGCAACCAGAACTGAAAGCCGTAACCAAAATACGGCGTCGCTTTGTAAGGAGCAAATGCCGCTGGCTGAGCGGCAATCTCAGTGGCCTGGCGCAAATAGTCAGCCGAGATGATTTGTTGGCCATTGACTTTGCCATCATTGGCCATCAACAACCCCAGGCGACCCCAATCGCGCAAGGTGGCGTTAAAGCAAAAATAGGCACCGGCCTGGAGGTCGCGGCCATTGCACCAAAATGCATCGCGCTCGGCGCCCATCGGCTTCCAGAGCCACTCGGTGGTCAACTTGGCCAGGCTGCGACCGGTGGCACCGGTCAGCACGCGACCCAACACGTCGGTTTCGGCGCTGGAGTAGACAAACTTTTCGCCTGGCGAGCTGTGCCTGTCTGAAAATGAACGCAACATGCTGATGACCGAAGGACTGCCTGTCGCAAAGCCGCGCGACAACCTCGACACATCGTCCTGCCCGTCGTAACGTTCGGTGAAGGTAATCCCCGAGCTCATGCGCAGCAAATTGCGCAAAGTCGTTTCGCCGTAGGCGCTGCCCGCCAAGTCTTTGGCATACTGGCCGGCAGGGTCATTCAACGACGCGATCAAGCCCTTTTCCAAAGCCACACCGACCAGCATGGAAGTCACGCTTTTGGCCATGGAGAACGATAAGAACCGCGCATCTTCTGTGCGGTTGTAACGGTATCGTTCGACTACGATCTCACCATTTTTGAGTACCAGCAAACCGGTGATTCTGCGCCGCTCCAGGTACTCGTCCAGGGTGTAGCCGAGGTTACGGTACCGGTATTTTATTTCCGTGGGTGGTGAAGCTTTAGGCAGTAAATTCACTGTCTCACCACGGCTGACCGACTGAGTCAAAACGCCCGGTACTTTGTCCAGCGCGGACCAGGCACCGACCCGATTTTCCATGACCGACCAGCGGGCACCCAAAGGGTACCCGGCCGATTTACCCAGTTGATCTTCATCCGGTTCGGCGGCAACTGTGCCGCAGAGCAGCATCCATGCTCCAACGATAGCCAGGCCCAAACGCAGAGAATGACCCGTCAATGTCAGGATGAGCTGGCGGTACCAGCTGCCGTGCAACACGATCAACCCGCCCGCTTGAACATGGCCAACAGGGAGCCAGCCAGCACAAAGAGGCCGCCAAAGGTGCGATTCAGGGCGCGAATATGCGCGGGCGACTTGAGCGCACCGAGCACCCTGGACGCGAGCAAGGTGTAGCCCGCCATCACCACCAGATCGGTGAAGGCCAGCGTAGCCGCAATGACCAGGTACTGGGGCAGCAGGGGCTGGGGCAGGCTCATGAACTGCGGCACCACCGCCAACAGAAACACGGTGCCCTTCGGGTTGACCGCGTTGATCATCCAGGCGCGAAGGATCATGGAGCGGCGGGTAACCAGCACGCCGACCTCTGCACTGGCCACCATCGGCGTGGCCGGCGCGCGCCACTGGGCAACTCCCAGCCACAGCAGATAAGCCACCCCGAGCCACTTGACTACCAAAAACGCCAAGCTGGACGCCGCCACCAGTGCACCCAGGCCCACCCCGACCACAATCACCTGCGTCCAGATGCCCAGCACCAAGCCAAATGACGTGAAATAACCCCGGCGAAAGCCATGGTTCAGGCCGGCACTCATGGCGGCAATGGCGCCCGCGCCAGGGGAGATACTGATAGCCCAGGAGGCAGCAAAAAAGGCAAGCCAAGTAGATAGTTCCATGGGTAGAACTATACCGGCTTGCCTTCCAAAGTGACCCGGTGAAGGGTCTGCGGTCAGACTTGTGCGCTTTGCAGCGCCGCAATGCGCTCTTCGATAGGGGGATGGGTAGAGAACAACTTGCCAATGCCGCCCGCGATGCCCATGGCAGCCATGCTCTTGGGCAACTCGCCCGGTGTCATGCCACCCAGACGGGCCAGGGCGTTGATCATGGGTTGCTTGCGGTTCATCAGCTGCGCGGCACCCGCATCGGCCCTGAATTCGCGCTGACGCGAAAACCAGGCAACGATGATCGCGGCCAGAAAGCCCAGCAAGATGTCCAGCACAATGGTGGTGATCATGTAGCCAATGCCGGGGCCGGTATTTTCAGAATCGCCCTTGCGCAAAAAGCTGTCCACCGCGTAGCCAATCACGCGGCTCAAGAATACAACGAACGTGTTCATCACCCCCTGAATCAAGGCCATGGTGACCATGTCGCCATTGGCAATATGGGCAACCTCGTGGCCTATGACCGCCTCGACCTCTTCACGCGTCATGCCCTGCAGCAGGCCAGTGGACACGGCCACCAGCGCCGAGTTCTTGAACGCGCCCGTAGCAAACGCATTGGGCTCACCATCAAAAATACCGACCTCGGGCATGCCGATGCCGGCCTTGTCGGCGAACTTGCGCACTGTCTCCACAATCCAGGCTTCATCGACATTTTGGGGCTGCGTGATCAGGCGCACACCGGCAGACCATTTGGCTACTGGCTTGCTGATCAGCAGCGAGATGAAGGCGCCGCCAAAACCCATGATCAGGGCAAAGCCCATCAAGGCGCCCAGATTCAGTCCGTTGGGCGTCAGGTACCGGTTCACGCCGAGCAGGTTGGCCACGATACCCAACACCACTACCACGGCGAGGTTGGTCATAACAAACAAGAGGATACGTTTCATGATTTCTTTCAAATACGGCTCAGTCAATCAAGCCAATGGGACGAATGGTAGGGGCGCGCGCTCCAAATACAAGTGATCCGGCGGCAAATGCACACCAAGTTTACGGGCATTCAGCGGCAGAGCGGATCAGCACATCAACGCTGGTTTTGGGCAAGCGAAACACGCTCACGTCGTCATAAAACACGGGATCCTCATTGCCAGCCCACCAGCCGGGCACGCCCAGCACAGGCAAATGGGCAAATGGCTTGCTCGCCAGCTTGTCGGCGGTGAGATCCTGGGCCAACCAACGGTCGATATCTGCCGTTGAATGACTGGTGCAAGAGACCCTGTACACATGCGCAGTCATCGACTTTCTGGCAAAAACAAGCTTCTCCATCAGCGCGTGGCCGAACAGCACTAGACGCGCCTCACGCCACAGGGGGCGCAGGTCCACAAACAGGCGCTGCCAGTCTTTGGCCGCCAGGGCGTTCCACAACTCATCAGGGGCTTGCAGGAGCGCGGCGTTCTCATCAAAAACGGTCAGCCCGTCGCGCGCAGGCCCCCGCTCGGGCTGGATACCTGTGCGGGCGATTTGCGTGGCCTGCAACTCGTTCAGGCGCTTTTTGGCCAGGGGAAAACTGTGCCACACCAGGCCGTTGAAGAAGTCATGCAAACCGTCGCGGGTGGGCACACGCCCCCTTTCAAAGATGTACTTCTCGTACGCCATACCGGCAGGCAACTCGCTTTGCGGCGCAAACCACACGGGAGCGATACCCGCCTCATTCAAGGCGTCTGGCTGCGCCGTCCCGGCAAGCACGCTGCGGGCCATCGGGTCACCCCGGCTACGCCACGGTACGAGCCAGGGTGCGGCCCAATCGATGGCGTCTAGACCAGGCGCCACGGCAAAGCTTCGCCAGAGCGCAGGGGTTTGAGTTCGGCTTCACCATAGGCAAAACTCTCAGGCGGCGTCCAGCTTTCACGGCTGAGCGTGATGGTGCCGCTGTTGCGCGGCAGGCCGTAAAAATCGGCGCCA
>CAZBKX010000352.1:0-2596 GCA_964492535.1 uncultured Rhodoferax sp.
GATCGGGCAGTATTGAGAAGGCTTGTATCACGCAGATCTTCACTCACAGCAAAAAATGCATGAGTGGACATCATTTCTCCCCCTCGTCAATCAATATTTTTCAAATGCAATTGCCCTGTAAGGACGAGGGAGCAGTGCTCCCTGCAGTACAAGTCCCTGTAGTGATTGCGGCATCTCTTCCAAAGCCGCTGCCCGTTGATCAACTCTTTGCCAAGAAAAACTCAAGAGCCTTAACGGAAGCTGTCCGCGCCACCTTCAAAGAGGACGATTGCTCGGGGCTTACCGAGGCTGAAGGAGAAAGTGCCGACCTAACAGCAACTCGCCTGAGCGATACAAAAATTCTGATCTCAGCCCAGTGCTGGATGGGCGCGTACAACATTGGATATGGTTTTTGGGTCATCAACTCATCGCCACCCTATTGGCCCCTCTTGGTAACCACATTGGGTTCGGATCACAGCGATGGAACTATTTCAGCATCCCACAAAGGGCGTGGCTTAGGCGACTGCTGGAGTTCTGAGGCATGGACATGGGATGGCAGACAGTTTGTCCATACCGAAGAATCTTCCACCGGAATGTGTAAATTGATGGCTCCCGGTGGAGCATGGTCGCTGCCAACGATTGTTACTGAAGTTCGTCCTGCCACTCAAGGAAAACGATGATCTCGTTGACATGTAAGCAGCCGGCTAACGAGTAAGGTTAGATCGTGTGAAGCCACGATCTGAACCGTTCGACACGGACACGAACCGGCGCTACGCCGCAAAGCGTGTGGACGAACCTACGCCATGCGGCGCAGCGCCGGTGCGCGCCAATCAACGCCAACGTTAGAAGATGAGTCAAGGCCACTCCAGCATTGGGTTTCAAGTGGATGCTGGGCCAACAGCGTAGTAAAACCCGAAAGCCCATGAAAAAAGCCCGCGGACGGCGGGCTTTTTTGTGAAGAGAAACTGAATTACTTCAGTTTCATTTCCTTGTAATCCACATGCTTGCGAGCTTTAGGATCAAATTTCTTGATCAGCATTTTCTCGGGCATGGTCTTCTTGTTTTTGCTGGTGGTGTAGAAGTGACCGGTGCCAGCTGTAGATTCCAGCTTGATTTTTTCGCGTCCGCCTTTGGTTGCCATGATGTTTCCTTTGAGTTATCAGGCTTGACCGCGTGCGCGCAGGTCCGCGAGCACAACATCAATACCGTTTTTGTCGATCAAACGCAGCCCTGCATTTGAAATACGCAGACGAATCCAGCGGTTTTCGGACTCAACCCAGAAACGGCGGTATTGCAGGTTCGGCAGGAACCGGCGCTTGGTTTTGTTGTTGGCGTGGGAAACTTTGTTTCCGACCATGGGGCCTTTGCCCGTGACTTCACATACGCGTGCCATGAGGACACTCCGATACTTCTTAACGGCCTTTGCCGAAAATGACACGCTTGTTAAAGCAAATCAAATCTGGCTCAAACCTCACCTCGCCAAGTAAAAAGGGTGGCGGTAACCCAAATACTGAAATCGGACCTTAGAGCCCAATTTCAGCAAAGCCTGCAATTATAGCGGGCTTCGTTCGGCCTCTCTTGCCGGCGCCTTGAGCTTATTCCTGTTCCAGAAAGCGCTGGGCGTCCAGTGCCGCCATGCAACCCGTGCCTGCGCTGGTGATCGCTTGGCGGTACACATGATCTTGCACGTCGCCTGCGGCAAAGATGCCCGGCACGCTGGTTTGTGTAGCAAAACCCTTGAGCCCGCCCTGGGTGATGATGTAGCCGCCGGCCATGTCCAGTTGATTTTGAAAAATATCGGTGTTGGGCGAGTGGCCAATGGCGATGAAACAGCCTTTGAGTGTCAGGTCCTCTGTAACACCCGTGTCCACGTGTTTCAGACGGATGCCGGTCACGCCGCTGGCGTCGCCCAGCACTTCATCCAAAGTGCGAAATGTCTTGAGTTCAATCTTGCCGGAGGCGACTTTCTCCATCATTTTGTCGATCAAAATTGGCTCGGCCTTGAATTTGTTGCGGCGATGCACCAAGGTGACCTTGCTGGCGATATTGGACAAATACAGGGCCTCTTCGACGGCCGTGTTGCCTCCACCAACGACGCAGACTTCCTGGTCACGGTAGAAAAACCCGTCGCAAGTGGCGCACCCGGACACCCCGCGTCCCATGAATGCGGTCTCGGAGGGCAGGCCCAGGTATTTGGCGGAGGCGCCGGTTGCAATAATCAGTGAGTCACAGGTGTAAACGCCGCTGTCCCCCGTCAAAGTGAAAGGGCGTTTCTGGAAGTCAACCGCGTTAATATGGTCGAAGATGATTTCGGTCTTGAAGCGCTCAGCGTGTTCCTGAAAACGCTGCATCAATTCGGGTCCCTGGACGCCGTGCACATCGGCAGGCCAGTTGTCCACTTCGGTGGTGGTCATGAGTTGGCCACCTTGGGCAATCCCGGTGATGAGCAAGGGGTTGAGATTGGCCCGGGCAGCGTAGATGGCTGCTGTATAACCCGCAGGTCCGGAGCCAATGATCAGACACTTCACATGTTGAGACGGGACATCGGATGAAATGGTTTTCTTCTTTTCTGTGTTGGTTTCCAAAGGCTTAAATAAGTTCATATTCATTTATATTT
>CAZBKX010000353.1:0-13712 GCA_964492535.1 uncultured Rhodoferax sp.
CGGGAAAGTAGCTTGACTACTGCTTGTTCGATAAAGGCTTCGGTATATTTTTGTTTCATGGTTGTCTGAGCTTCTAAAAGAGTATTTCTTAGAGGCGACAACTAGTCTGACACAGGGGGATGTCGAGCATCATCGTGCGGCCATTGACGCAAGCTTCCAAAGCTGCGCTGGCAGTGGCTTCAGGTGATCTGAGCGACCGTCCGCAAGCGCTGTCTGCAGATGCGACCGGACAGGTCCTGCAGGCTTTGGGTACCGTCTCCATGAAGCTCTCTGAGATCGTAGTGGACATTCGCAGTTCCGCCGATTTGATTCACCTGGCGTCTGCCGAAATTGCGTCCGGCAACAATGACTTGTCACGTCGCACCGAAAACCAGGCCGCCAGCCTCGAAGAAACAGCAGCGTCTATGCAAGAGTTGAACGTCGCAGTGAAAAACAATGCCCAGATTGCCCGCCAAGCCGCTGAAATGGCTGGCTCTGCCAGCGCGGCAGCTGAAAAAGGGGGGTTGGTCGTGGGGCAAGTGGTGTCCACCATGCAGGAGATCACGACTTCTTCTCGAAAAATTTCCGACATCATTGGCGTCATAGACGGCATCGCTTTCCAAACCAACATTCTGGCGCTAAACGCGGCGGTAGAAGCAGCCCGCGCCGGGGAGCAGGGCCGTGGCTTTGCAGTGGTAGCCAGCGAAGTCCGCAGCCTGGCAGGGCGCTCCGCCGACGCAGCCAAAGAAATCAAGGCGCTCATCGGCGCCAGTGTGAGCAGCGTGGAAGGCGGAAGCAAGTTGGTGAGCTCCGCGGGTGAGTCGATGAATGACATCGTTGTCCAGGTCAAGCGGGTTGCGGACCTGATTCAAGAAATCAGTTCCACCGCACATGAACAAACCACCGGCATCGACCAGATCAACCAAGCCATCACTCAGTTGGACAGCGCAACCCAACAAAACGCGGCTCTGGTGGAAGAGGCTGCCGCTGCCGCTGACAGCCTTACTGCGCATGCGGGTCGCATGGTGGACGCTGTGAGCGTCTTCAAGCTCGCACCCGAATACGATCAAAGCACTGCCAACCACCCCACTGACCCCGGCCGGGTGGCACCGCAGTTGCCAAATGAGCAGGTGCGTCGCATTCATGTTAATTTGTGATGCAGTAAACCAGCCTGTGGCCGGCTTTTTGATTGGCTTTTCTGCCAATTTGTAGCCGCAGCTCAGCTTGAAGCTGCCTCAATAAACCCCGTCACCAGCGCCAGTTGGTCGGACACGTTGAGTGCCGGCGCATGGCCGCAGCCTTCGATTTCAGCGACTTGCAGCAAACCCAGGACGCCGAGGCCACGGTGTCTCATTTTGGCAATGGTGTCGGGCAACACCAGGTCAGAGTCAACCCCGCGCAGGCACAGCACGGGAATGGTCAGCGCATCAAAGTGCGCCCAGATTTGATAGTCATCCGGGTGGCTGATGAACTGCTGCACCATGGCGGGGTCATAGTGCGGGGTCACACGACCGTCGGGCAGGCGGCGGGTTGAAGTCTCGGTCAGACGACGCCACTGGGCGTCGCTGAGCCAGCCGTAGGGTTTGTAGACTTGGCGAAAAAAGGCCTCCAGCTCCAGCACGGAGTCAAAGGCGGGCGGGCTCCCGGCGTAGGCGCGGATGCGGCCCACAGCGGCGCTGGCCAGTTCGGGGGCGTTGTCATTCAAGACCAGGCTTTGAATGCGGCCTTTCAGCCCCGGCTCCTGCAAGCCGGCCGCGCACACCGTGCCAATGGCTCCGCCCATGGAGGTGCCGACCCAATGCGCCTTGTCAATCCGCAGCTGGTCCAGCAATTCGGCGGCCAGACGGGCGTAAAAGGCCAGGCAATATTCCTGCTCAGGCTTGGGGCTCCACTGGCTCAGCCCGCGCCCCAAGGTGTCAGGGCAAATGACGCGGTAGCGCTGGCTCAAGTGTGCGGCCAGCTCATCCATATCGCGCCCGGTGCGCGCCAGCCCGTGCCAGGCGATGACGGTCTCAGAGTGCTGCGGGCCCCACTCCGTCACGTGGATTTCTCGCCCGGCGCATCTGAGGTAACGGGATTGGGATACGGGCTGATGGCTCATGATTTGCCTCCTGCGGCACTGCTGCGCAACCGCCCCACCACCCCGGTGGGAAAGTAATACACAGACAACACAAACAACACACCCAGCCAAAGCAGCCAGCGGTCAGGCGACAACAGGGCTGACACCGGTGTAGGCGCCGGGTGCCACACCAAAAAACTCAGCCTCCAGCAAGGTATCGGGGACAGCGGCAATATTCAGGCTGATGAATGGCCCGCTGGCACGCGCCGATGACGCGTGGATCGCATGCGCCAGCAACTCCTTGCCTGTGCCTGTTTCCCCCAACAGCAGCACTGGACTGGCCGTTTGCGCCGCCCGGCGAGCTTGCCGCTTGACCTCCACCGCCGCCGGACTGGCCCCAATAAAGCTGGCAAAGGTGTAGCGCGACTGACGCTGTCCCAGGCGCTGGCTGTTGCGCTCACTGATGCGCTGGCTGGCCAGCTCCCGGCGCACGTCATCCAGGTCCCGCTGCAGCAGGGCAAATTTGCCCACCAACGGCTGCAAACTGGTTTCGGCATGGTCAAACAACACAATGCCCAGCGCGCCAATCACGTCACCCAGGGTGTCGCGCAGCGGGATGCGGCTCACCACAAAAGTGCCGGCCCGGTTGGTGAGCAAATCAATCAGGATGGGCTTGCCGGTCTCCAGCACATGGTGCATCTGCGTGTTTTGCACCACGCTGGATACCGGCTGTCCCACAAAATCTTCGACCCGATCAAAGCCCAACGCGGGCAAAAACCGCTTGTAAAGGTCGTTGACCCAAACCACGCGGGCCTGCCGATCCACCAGCAACATGCCTTCGCTGGCATGGGCAAACAGGTCGAACATGGAGCGTGCCGCCAGCTCCAAAATACTTTGTGCATCGCGAGGCAGTGAGTCAGACTTGTCCATGTGAGGATGTTAACGCCCTACCCTCTCAGGGCGACGAAGCTGCCTTAACTGCGGCGGTGCCAGGCCAGCAAGCGCGGCGTCACCAAGACCAGCACAACCAAAGCCAGCAACGTGGCAGACATGGGCCGCTCCACAAAGACACTCCAGCTGCCCTGCCCGATCGACAACGCATTGCGCATCTGGGCTTCAGCCAGGGGGCCCAAAATCAGACCCACAATGACCGGTGCCGTCGGAAAGTCGTAGCGGCGCATCGCCACACCCACCAGCCCCAGACCGTACATCAGGAACAGGTCAAACGAGCTTTGGCGCATGCCGTAAACACCCACGGTGGCAAAAATCAGAATGCCGGCGTAGAGCTGGGGGCGTGGAATCTTCAGCAACTTGACCCATAAGCCCACCATCGGCAGGTTCAGCACCAACAGCATCACATTGCCAATGTACAGCGAGGCAATCAGCGCCCAAACCAGGTCCGGCGAGGTCTGGAACAACTGGGGCCCGGCCTGGATGCCGTAGTTTTGCAAGGCGGACAACAAAATGGCAGCGGTCACCGAGGTGGGGATCCCCAGCGTCAGCAGCGGCGCCAGTGTGGCGGTCACAGCCGCGTTATTGGCGGCCTCGGGGCCGGCCACGCCTTCAATGGCGCCGGTGGTGCCGAATTCTTTTTTGTGCTGAGGGTCAGCCAGCTTGCGCTCCATGGCGTAGCTCAAAAAGGTCGGAATCTCGGAGCCACCCGCAGGAATGGTGCCAAACGGGAAGCCAATGGCGGTGCCGCGCAACCAGGCGGGCCAGGAACGGCGCCACTCGGCGCCTGTCATGTGCACCTTGTTGAGCTTGTTCAGGTTGACTGGCGTGCGGCCCTCGTACAGGGCGTTGTACAGCACCTCGGCAATGGCAAACAGGCCCACGGCAATCAGCACCACCTCAATGCCGTCCATGAACTCCAGCACGCCACCGGTGTAGCGCACCTGCCCGGTGATCTGGTCGATACCCACCAGGCCCAGCGCCAGACCAAAAAACAAGGCCGTCAAACCGCGCAAGGAGCTTTGACCCAGAACGGCACTCACCGTCGTGAAGGCCAGCAACATCAGGCAAAAATACTCAGGCGGGCCCAGGCGCACGGCGTATTCGGCCAGGATCGGGGCGAACATCGTCACCAGCACGGTAGCAAACGTGCCCGCCACAAAGGAGCCAATGGCGGAGGTCGCCAGCGCGGCCCCGGCACGGCCATTTTTGGCCATCTTGAAGCCCTCCAGCGCGGTCACCATGGTGCCGGTCTCGCCCGGGGTATTGAGCAGAATCGAGGTGGTCGAGCCGCCGTACATGGCGCCGTAGTAAATGCCGGCAAAGAAGATCATCGACGCGGTGGCTTCCACCTGCCCGGTGATGGGCAGCAGCATCGCAATCGTCACGGCCGGGCCCAGGCCGGGCAGCACGCCAATGCCGGTGCCCAGGGCGCAGCCCGCCAGGGCCCACAGCAAGTTGATGGGCGTGCCTGCCGTGGCAAAGCCGGCCAGGAGTTGATTCAGGATGTCCATATCGGTCTTTCCAGAGAGTTGGAGCGGCTCACAGCCAACCGGTGCCGGTCACGCCGGGCAGGTTGACGGCCAGCAGCTTGGTGAACAACCAGAACACGGGCGCTGCAATCACCATGCCGGCAACGGCGTCACGCACGGTACGGCCCATATCACCGGCAGGCTTGCCTTCACTGGCGCGCAGGCCGCGCACCGCAAGCAGGTAGCACAGGGCGCAGCTCAACACAAAGCCGATGGTGGTAATCAGGGCTGCATTGGCCAAAATGCCGGCAGACACCCAGGCCAGGGCGACAAAGTCGCCGCTGGGGGCTCCGGTGGGAACTTCCATATGGCGAAAGCCACCCGTGCGCGCCTCCCAGAGCAGCCAGACACCGCACACGGCCATGGCTACCGCAATCATCCAGGGTAAAAAGTTGGGGCCCACACCGGCGTAGCCGGCATCGGAAGAAATACTCACCGCGCCATAGGCGAGCACAGCGGCTACAAACAGGGCGCCCGCCCCCATGAGGGTTTGGCCCGGTCGGCGGTGAGCCATGTCTTCAGACGAGTCTGAATCGGGTGCAGTGGAATGGTCCATGCGGCGCTCCAGGTAACGAAGGGGAAAAGCCCAGCCCGCAAGAGGGCTGGACTGAAATAAAAGCTATTAAATAAATAGCTATAGAACTAATAAATAAGCCGGCCAGAGGCTTATTTATCCATAAAATGGCGGTCTATTGCCTCCGCGAGGCCGTTCAGGGCCACGCCCGTCGGGGTGGCCCCAACCCGTCAGACCATGCCGGCGCGCACCATGGTGGCACGCAGAGCCGCAAAGTCACGGTCCACAAACTCGTCAAACGCCTTGCCCGACAGCAGGGCCGGGCTCCAGCCATTTTTCTCCAGGGCTGCAGCCCAAGCTTTGGTTTTGGTGGCATCCACCACCAGCTTGGTCAGTGCATCGCGCTGGGCCGGGGTGATGCCGGCAGCACCATAGATGCCGCGCCAGTTGCCAATTTCCACGTCAATGCCCTGCTCCTTGAGCGTGGGCACGTCAATGCCCTTGAGACGCTGGCCCGACGTGACAGCAATCGCCTTCATCTTGCCGCTCTCGATGTACTGCTGGAACTCGCTGTAGCCGCTGCCACCCACCGTGACGTTGCCACCCAGAATGGCCGCGGTGGCCTCACCGCCGCCCCGGAAGGGCACGTAGTTGATCTTGGACGCGGGCACACCCACGGCCTGGGCAATTTGGGCTGCGGCAATGTGCTCTGTGGAGCCGCGCGAGCCGCCGCCCCACTTGACGCTGCCGGGGTCTTTCTTGAGTTGGGCCACGACATCGGCCATGGTCTTGAAGGGGGAGTTGGCGGGCAACACAAACACGTTGTATTCCGTGGTCAGGCGGGCAATCGGGGTGAGCTGGTCAATCGACACCGGCGGCTTGCCGGTGATGATGCCGCCCAGCATGACCGCGCCCATCACCATCAAGGCATTGGGGTCGCCCTTGTTGGCGTTGTAAAACTGAGCCAGGCCAATCGCACCAGCAGCGCCGCCCTTGTTCTCGAAGCTCACGGTGGCCGCACCGGCTTCCCGCAAGGCGGTACCCAGCGCGCGGCCCGTGCCGTCCCAACCGCCGCCCGGGTTGGCGGGAATCATCATCTTGATGTTGGCTGCCGCCTGGGCTGACAAAGGCAAGCTACCAGCGGCCACCAGGGCAGCCATGGATTTGAGGAAGGTATCGCGACGCATGAGAGTCTCCTGTAGGTGTTGTTAACACTGCAATCATGCCCGCCCCGGCTGTCAAAAGGCTGTCCAAAAGCCGGGGTTTGCATCAGGGTAAACACGGATGTGATGTCGCCGATGTCATCAATGACCCGGCGGGAACTGGCTACTGCAAGAAATTGGGCTACTTGTTGCTTTTGCGTATTATTTATTGACTATTGCCTATATATTGCAACATACTGGCATCATGAATTTGCAGCCCAATTCGACATACGAGCAGACAGTCCTGGAACTCGCCAGGGTACGGACGCTGCTGCGCGCTCGGGATCTTGCACAGCGAAAAATACCCAGCGTTGTGCTCAGCCGATTGGTCGCAGCGGGAAAACTCGAAAGAGTCACCCGAGGGGTCTATGGCATCCCAGGTCTTGCCATCAGCGAACACCGCTCGCTCGCAGAAGTAGCTTTGCGCGCACCTCAGGGGGTGATCTGTCTGCTTTCGGCACTGCGCGTGCATGGCATTGGCACCCAGGCGCCCTTTGAGGTCTGGCTTGCCATTGAACATCGCTCACCCGTTCCAAGGCTTGACCAGCCCAAAATTCGCCCCGTGCGAATGTCGGGTGCGGCATTCACCGATGGCGTAGAACATCTGTCGATTGATGGCGTGAGCGTGCCATTGTTTACCGCAGCCAAAACTGTGGCTGACTGCTTCAAATACCGCAACAAGATTGGCCTGGACGTGGCATTGGAATCCCTTCGGGATGGCTGGGCGCAACGAAAATTCACTATGGATGAGCTATGGCATTTTGCGACCATTGACCGTGTGGCCAATGTCATGCGGCCCTATCTGGAAAGCGTGACAACATGAGCCGAAATCTGGCAGCGTCTGTCCGAGCCCGCCTGAAACAACACGCGGATGCGAGCAAACAAGACTTCAATTTAACCCTCACGCACTACGGGCTTGAGCGTCTGTTGTACAGACTGTCCGTGTCCACGCACGCCTCAAATTTCCTGCTCAAGGGTGCGTTGTTGTTCACTGTTTGGTATGACATGGCACACCGACCCACCCGTGATGCTGACCTGCTGGGCTTTGGCCCGGATGATGTCGAGACAGCGGTCAACACTTTCCATCAGATTTGCCAGACTCCTGTCACGGACGCAATAGTGTTTGATCCCGCTTCAGTCAAGGGATCGATCATTCGCAAAGAGGCTGGCTATGGGGGTGTGCGAATCGATCTTCAGGCAACACTTGACGGCGCGCGCATCGCGCTGCAAGTCGACATCGGGTTAGGTGACGCGGTGACTCCGGCACCTCAAACAATCACTTATCCGGTACTGCTGGACGAATTCCCCGCACCCCAATTGCGGGCCTATCCGAAATGCACGGTAATCGCTGAAAAATTCCATGCTGTGTGTCTGCTGGGACTGGCCAATACCCGGATGAAAGATTACTTCGACCTGTGGGTGCTGCTGAATGACACGACGATTGATCGACTCGACGTGCGCCGCGCCATTCAGGCAACCCTTGAGCGTCGCAAGCTGATCCAGCCGCACCGATTGCCCATCGGGTTGACGGACACATTTTCAGAGGACGCAATCAAGCAAACTCAGTGGAAGGCATTTCTGAAAAAGAACAGGCTTGATCACATTGAGCTGACCGCCGTCGTGAATCAACTACGCGAGCAGTTTCATGATCTCGGAGTCATCTGATCCGACGAGGCTACAAACTGTTTGATCCCAAAGCCAAGTGGCGACAAAAATGCAGATGCTTCATCAGCCCGGCTGGCCCATCTGTTAAAACACCCGGTGTTTCACATTTGCGTTTAATTCCCCGCCATGCCCAACTCGTCTTCCCCGGCCAGCACCGACCTGACCTCACACGACTTCCCCCTGATCCACTGGACCGAGGGGGCGCAAGCCCGCTCCGCACGGTGGCGTTCCGAGCGCGGTGCCCCGCCGCCCAAGCGCGTCGTGCTGGCCGACGACACCACCACGGCAGACACCGCCTACCGGCTGGCCTGCGAAGGCACGGCCCTGCTGTGGCGGGGCGACTTTCATAACGCCCGCCAATTGCTGCAGGCGCTGGGTCGGCGCGCCGACCAGACCCCCAAGCGCAAGCGCAAGCAGTCTGACGAGCCCATCGCGCCGGTAGAGGCATTTCACAAACACCGCCTGGCCCAGTCGCAACGCGCACGCATGCTGGGCATGCTGCTGGTGCCCTTCAATGCCGACTACAGCATTCCCCTGCGCCGCGCGCCGGATGTTATCGAGGCCTGCACGCACGCCTGGGGCCCGGCCGACGAGGCCACGGGCGCCTCGGTGGCGTCGCTGCGCGAACTCTCGGGCATCACCAGCGCGCACGAGTGGCGCCGGGTGGGTGTGGAGATTGCGGCCCTGGGCGAGGGCCCGGACAACCGCATTCACGCGCACTACAGCGTGTTCTCCCCGGTGCGGGGTGAGTACATCCCGCTGGCAGCCGCTGCCCATCTGCCCAAACCGCCTGCAGGTCAGCCGCTGGTGGCGTTTGACATTGGCACCGGCACCGGTGTGCTGGCCGCGGTACTGATCAAACGCGGTGTGGACCAGGTGGTGGCCACCGACCTGGACCCCCGGGCCCTGGCCTGCGCTGCAGACAATATCACCCGCCTGGGCCTGCAGGACCGGGTGCAGGTGGTGCAGGCCGATTTGTTCCCGCCGGGCTTGGCCTCACTCATTGTGTGCAACCCACCCTGGCTCCCGGCCCGCCCCAGCTCCCCGCTGGAACGCGCCGTCTATGACGAAGACAGCCGCATGCTGATGGGCTTTTTAAGCGGTCTGAGCAGCCACCTGACCCCCAAGGGCGAAGGCTGGTTGATTCTGTCCAACCTGGCCGAACACCTGGGCCTGCGCACGCAGGCCGAACTGCTGGCAGCGTTTGAGGCCCATGGCCTGCGCGTGGTGAGCCGCATCGACGCCAAACCCCAGCATGCCAAGGCGACGGACGCCAACGCCCCCCTGGCCGACGCCCGCTCACGCGAGGTCACCTCGCTCTACCGTCTGGCGCCGGTGCGCTGAACGAATACCCCCTCTTCTGACATTCCCACATCACCTTTTCCGGATAACGACCATGACAACCAGCATCTACACCTCCTCCATTCCCGTCTTCAAGCAAATGCTGGGCGGGCTCAAGACCGTTCTGGGCAAAGCCGAAGCTCACGCCGCGGACAAAAAAATCGACCCCAACGCCTTGCTGCAAGCCCGCCTGTACCCCGACATGTTTCCGCTCTTGCGCCAGGTGCAGGTAGCCAGCGACTTCGCCAAAAGTGTCTCGGCCCGCCTGGCCGGCGTCGAGGTGCCCAAGCTCGACGACAACGAGCAGACTTTTGCCGACCTGCAAACGCGCATCGACACCGTGCTGGCCTTCATGGACAGCTTGCCAGCCGCCAACTTTGAAGAGGCTGCCACCCGCGAGATCGTCACTCAGGCGGGCACCCCCAAGGAAAAGCGCTTTACCGGACAGTCTTACGTGCTGAACTACGGCCTGCCGCACTTCTTTTTTCACACCACGACGGCCTATGCCATCCTGCGCCACAACGGCGTGGAAGTCGGCAAAAAAGACTATATCGGCAGCTATTGACCCCTGGGCCAGCGCCAGCATCCATCCAGCCTGGCGCCCTGCCCGCCCCGCACTCGCCCCATGAAACTGCTGCTGGTTGAAGACGACACGGCCCTGCACACCACCCTGTCGCGTGCGCTCACCCGGCTGGGCTGGGAGGTGGAGGTCTGCACCGATGGTCGCGCGGCGCTGATCCGCTGGCGGGCCTACCAGCCCGATGTGGTGCTGCTGGACCTGACCCTGCCGGGCCGCGACGGCCTGCACATCTTGCGCCAGGCCCGCGAAGAAGGTCTCAGCACCCCGGTGCTGATCCTGACCGCGCGCGGCACCGTGGGCGACAAGGTGCAGGGACTCAACACTGGCGCCGACGACTACCTGCCCAAGCCTTTTGATTTGGACGAGCTGGAGGCCCGGGTGCGCGCCCTGCACCGCCGCCAGCCCGAAAATAGTGGTGAATCAGCCTCTAGCCGGCGTAATCCGCCGGTCATTAACTATGATAAAGATAGCGGTGCCATCTACCACCTGGGCGAGGTACTGGAGCTGGCCCCGCGCGAGCTGGCTCTCCTCAAAGCCTTGTTGGCGCGGCCGGGCCACGCCGTGAGCAAGGAGCGCCTGTTTGAGCTGGTGTTCCCCGATGCCATGGAGGTGCAGTTTGATGCCATTGAGGTGGTGGTCTACCGGCTGCGCAAAAAACTCACCCCCACCGGCGCGCAACTCATGACGCTGCGCGGCCTGGGCTAC
This sequence comes from uncultured Rhodoferax sp., assembly GCA_964492535.1. GTDB lineage: Bacteria > Pseudomonadota > Gammaproteobacteria > Burkholderiales > Burkholderiaceae_C > Rhodoferax. Next base: position 10,529 of record CAZBKX010000353.1, read on the forward strand.
CTGCTCAAGCTGCCGGTATGAAGAGCAGGGCCGCCCACGCCGTGGCCAAGGTCAGGGCCACCCTGTCCTTGCGCCGGTATCTGCTGCTGGGCATACTGATTCCTGTGTGCCTCTTTGTGGTGCTTGACACCTTCACCCTGTACCGCCAGGCCCTGTCGGCTGTGAACACCGCCTATGACCGCACGCTGCTGGCATCGGCGAAATCCATCGGCGAGCACATTGAGGCGCAGGGCGAAGGCGAAGTGGCCCAACTGCGCGCCATCGTGCCCTACGCTGCGCTGGAACCCTTTGAGGCCGACAACCGCAGCCGCATGGTCTACCGCATCTCCACCATTCAGGGCGACCTGGTGGACGGCTTTGGTGACTTGAGCGCCTGGCGCGGGCAGTTGCCCGACCGCGGCCCCTACGCCGCTTTGGTCGATTTTTATGACGACACCTACCGTGGCGACCCGGTGCGGGTGGCTGTGCTGCTGCAACCCGTGGCCATGAACCAGGCGCGCGTCATGGCTGTGGTGCAAGTGGCCGAGACCCTGGAGCTGCGCCGCACGCTGGCGCGCCAGATTTTGATTGACACCCTGTGGCGTCAGGCCGCACTGGTGTCACTGATTGCGCTGGTGGTGCTGGTGGTGGTGCAGCGTGCCACCCGGCCGGTGCGCCAACTCAGCGCCGAGTTACAGGCCAGAAGCGACGACGACCTCACGCCCCTGCAGGCTCCCAATGCCCCGCGCGAACTGGTGCCCCTGGTGGAGGCCACCAACAGCCTGATGTCACGCCTGCAGCATTTGCTGGACCACCAAAAGCGCTTTGTGCGAGATGCCTCACACCAACTGCGCACGCCCTTGGCGGTGCTGAAGGTGCAAGTGCAATCGGCACTGCGCGGCGACGTGGAGGCGCGCCAGGCGCTGCTGGAGATCAGCGACACGGTGCAGCGCGCCACGGTGCTCGCCAACCAGATGCTGTCCCTGGCCAAAGTCGCCCAACTGGTGCAGCAACCCGCCACCGGCGCCGTGGACTGGGCCACCGTGCTGCGCGAAGTGGCACTCGACGTGTCGCCCCTGATAGCCGCCAAGGAGCTGGACTTTGACATCGTCACCGCGCCCGCCTGGGTCAACACCCACGACTGGATGCTGCGTGAACTGGTGCGCAACCTGCTGCACAACGCCATTCGTTACACCCCGGACCTGGGCACCTTGAGCGTGCAGCTGGTGTGGGACGCCCACTGGGCCGCACTCGTCATCAGCGACAGTGGGCCCGGAATCTCCAGCGAATTGCGCGAGCGCTTGTTTCAGCCGTTCTCGGCTGGCGAGACCCGCTCAGGTTCTGGCTTGGGACTGGCCATTTGCCTTGAAATCGTCCAGGCACTGGGTGGCAGCATCACCCTGGAGAACCGGGAGACCCATGGCCACATCCATGGCCTGTACACCACCGTGCGGCTGCCTCTGGTGCAAAATGCCCAAGAATGGAAAGACTCCGAATAGACAAATGGCTCTGGGCCGCCCGCTTTTACAAGACGCGATCACTCGCGTGCGATGAAATCGACAAAGGCCGGGTCGAGGTCAACGCCCTGGTCGCCAAGCCCTCGCGCGAGGTCAAGGCGGGTGACACGGTCGTGATTCGCCAGGGGCCCACCGTGCGTACCCTGACCGTGCTGGGCATCAGCGCCCAACGCGGCCCCGCACCGGTGGCACAAGCGCTGTACTTGGAGACGGCTGAGAGCATCCAGGCCCGGGTGATCCATGCCGAGCAACGCCGCCAGGGGGTAGAGCCCGCGCACACGCTGGAACACGGGCGCCCCACCAAGCGGGACCGACGCACCATCGACAAAGCCTGGGATGACCGCTGGAGCGCTTCGATCGACTGATTGAGGACGAGTTGACGGGGGATCAACTCGGCGGGCCAACGCTCGATGCAACACTTTGAACTCCTCCAGAAATTGATTCTGGCTGGCGGCGACGGCACAACCCGAACAAGGTCCGGCTTCAAGCACGAGGTGGTCGAAGCCCTGCTCAGCCTGATCGCTCTGCAAGATGCGCAGTTCAAGCGAAACCCAACCTCAAAGCCCGACGTGCGGTCAAGTCCGGACAGGGCGAGCCCAAACTCAGGCCGGTGGCCTGCCTGACAGGTCGCTAGAGGGGTTGCAAATACAGGCCGATCAAACGTTGCCGCTGTTCCGGGTCCAGGCCCAGGGTTTTCTCAAGGTACATCGGCATGCCGCCGTAGTCGGCATCCACCACCTCCAGCGCAGCGTCCAGAAAACCCGCCTGCACGCCCCACAGCACATCCAGCACCTCTTTGGGAGCCAGTCCAGGGGGCGAGAGCGGCATGACAAACAACTCATTGGTCAGCAAGTAATCCTGCATCACCACCGGACGCGGCACACCCAGGGCCAACAGGATCAAGGCGGCTGCGAAACCGGTTCGGTCCTTGCCGGCAGTGCAATGAAAAACCAGTGGCGCATCATTCTCCAGCAGGTGCCCAAACAGCTCGGCAAAGCGTGGCGAGTTGTCATGTACAAACGCGCGGTAAGTTTCCTGCATCAAGCCCACCGTGTCCTGCGCGGTCAGAGACTGGCCCAGCGCCAGACGCTCTTTCATGCGCATCAAGACGGTAGGCTCGATCGCCAGCGAATGCGAGAGCACGCCCGGCAAGTCGTAAGGCACAGCCGCGCGCTCGGCCGCGCCCCTGAAATCAAACGCCCGGGTCACCGCCAGGCCCGACAAAGTGACCAGATCCTGGGAGGTCAGAGCCGCCAGATGGTCCGATCGAAACAGTTTGCGCCAGCGAAGCGTGCGTCCGTCCAGGCCGGCGTAGCCGCCCAGGTCACGAAAATTGGTGGCACCAGCCAGATTCAGGGAGCGAGGAGGGTTTTGCATGGGCTCCATCGTGCCAGAAGAATGCCACCCGGCCCGCCCGCACCGCCATATCCCTCGCCGGCGCCCATGCGCCGGTTTTGTGGCTCAATCGGCACATGTTTCATGCCCAGCCACAATGGCCACTTTGACCCGAACCATGAGCACTCCACCCCTGGACACCCCTTCGGATGAAGACTTGCACCATCGGATCTGGATGGAGCTGCAGCGTGCCACCCATGACCGGCATCACGACTGGCGAACACCCGTCATGACCAGTGTTGACGCACAGGGCACTCCGCAGGCCCGCACTGTGGTGCTGCGCGAGGTGGACA
>CAZBKX010000354.1:0-1667 GCA_964492535.1 uncultured Rhodoferax sp.
GGTGCAGGGTATTCCCGCCGAAGGGCTTCGATGTGCCCGGCATTGCGACCGCATCCAGCCACGGTATGACCGGCGGCCGCCAGTTCCCTGAGCAGGGCGCGCCCCAATCCCCGGGTGACGCCGGTCAAGACGACGATGCGCGGCGCACTCATTCAGCTGGATCCTGAAATGGACGAGTATGTCCGGGATTCTGCATCGTTCCTGCGACTACAAAAACAGGGGGCCAGTCTCACATCCATATCAACCTCCTGCATGGAGCGGGTGAAGGGAATCGAACCCTCGTATGCAGCTTGGGAAGCTGCCGTTCTACCATTGAACTACACCCGCTCTGAACCCTCGTGGGAAGACGCACCCTTCCACGGGCAAGAATTCTAGCACCTCGCCCGCAGGTTTGCGATTGAACACGCCCTTCTTGCGAAGCGTTGCCGGATGCAAGTCCGCACGCTTTTGCTTCAGCCCATCGCTACGCAGCATGCCTCGCTGTCCTGGCCCAGCTGGAACCGGTAAAACCTAGGGCGAACTGACCGGAATCGAATTGTCGATATAATCCAGTGCGCATCTCTCATCGTCGCTCCAACCGGATCTACCTATGGCCGGAGATAATTCATTCCGGATTTTGTCCATACTCTGTGCGGCAATCCTCGTCGCGGCCGCTTTGTATCTCGGAAGCGCCATTTTTGCGCCGGTCGCAATGTCGCTGTTCGTCATTGCCATTGTCTGGCCGATTCAGAAAACGATCGAGGCAAGAATTCCGCGGGTGTTCGCGCTGCTGCTTACGCTCACCGCAACCGTCGTCGTCATTGGCACGCTTGCCTTGATAACATCCTGGGGAATTGGCATGGTCGGCCGCTGGCTGATTGCCAATATGGGCCGCTTCCAGGAGCTTTACGGACATACGACGGAATGGCTTGACGGACATGGAATTCTGCTCGCCGGCCAATTTGCCGAACGCTTCAATGGACTTTCACTGGTACGCCTGTTCCAGGATATCGTCGCACGGATCAACGGCCTCGTCGGGTTTTCGGTGATGGTACTTATATTCACGATGCTCGGCCTGCTCGAGGTCCGCGACTTTCAACAAAAGATTCAGGCAATGAACAATGGCTTGACCGGTGACCGGATCCTGGAAGCCGCCGCCAGGATTTCACATAAATTCCGCAAGTATCTCCTGGTCCGTACGTTGGCCAGCATCCTCACCGGATTTGTCGTCTGGGGTTTCACCTATGCCCTCGATATCGAACTGGCGGCAGCATGGGGCGTCATCGCGTTCGCCCTCAACTACATTCCCGTGATCGGCCCACTGTTCGCGACGGTGTTGCCGACCTTGTTCACGGCGGCACAATTCGAATCATGGCAAATGGCGGCTATCGTCTTCGTCGGTTTGAACATCATACAGTTCGTCATCGGCAGCTATCTGGAGCCACGGTTTTCGGGAACCGCGCTGGCCGTCTCGCCTTTCCTCATCGTCTTCGCGGTCTTCTTCTGGACCTTCCTGTGGGGCATCCCCGGAGCATTCATCGGGGTTCCCGTGACGATGGCAATTCTCACCGTATGCGAATCGGGTTCGTCCAGCCGCTGGATCGCCACGCTACTGTCGGGGCCGGTCCGCGACGACGCCTAGCGGGTAAACGCCGACTTGTTCAATCCGCGGCGAGCTGGCAATACTG
>CAZBKX010000355.1:0-14027 GCA_964492535.1 uncultured Rhodoferax sp.
CAACAAATCCTTGAAATTGTGGGCCATGAACGCTTGCAGGTGGCGCTGGCGCAAGGCTGTGGCAGCGCGATAGCTCAGGTGCTTGAGTTGCTCGTATTCATGGACATAGTCATAATTTTGTTCGGCAACGAGGTTGGAAAAGTCGGTGCGAACCTTGAGCTCGCCGTAGGTCTCACCGGGCACCAGGGTTCGCGCAGGTTCAAACCTGGCTTGTACCGCCAACTTCTCCACCCAGGCTTGTTGGCCATGCCATAGCGCATAGTCCATCAAAGTCTGGCGCGGCTTGCTTGATGGCTGGCTGCGATCCAGTGCCCGCGGCAACAGTTCCTCCATTTGTGCCTGAGACCAAGGCGTCCAGGGCACCTTTTTGACTTGCAGGAAGGTGTCCCGAATGGCGCGCGCCTGTTCTTCCTTGCCCTGGAGTTCGAGCTTGCGCGCCTCTTGCGCCCATTCTTCGCGCGTGGATGTTTGCACCTGGGTGGCGGTCTGTGTCGTCTGTGCGGCCGCGTTGAGGCCCAATAGCGCAAGCAAAGGGTGCGTCGTGTCGGATTCCACCAGGGTCAGGCTCTCCACCGCGCGTGTCATGGCCACATACAGCGCATTGACGTAAAACTTGTACAGCTCCAGTGACTTGTCGCCCTTGTCGCGGGCTCGGTTGTAGTTGAGTTCTTCGACCTGCAGGTCAATGGGCTTGACGCCTGCGCAGACCTCGGCATAAGCCGCGCGCTGACCGGAGACTATCGTGTACAAAATCACGTGTGGGTACTCCAGCCCCTTGGCCTCATGCACTGAAAACACCAGCGGTGTGTGCAGGTGCGCACGGGCAGCGGCTTTGTCTTCGTCCCGCAAGACCACGACCGCATGTCGAGCAGAGGCGCGGGTGCGCAGGTCAAGCTCGCGCAAGACTGCATCTTTGGCAGCCAGCAGTTCGACGACCCCTTCGGTCTGGGAGGTGCTTTGCACCAAAAAATTGCTTTCGCGGTCAATGGAGCCAAAGCGTGCTTGCTTGATTTTGAGCAGCGTGTTGGCCAACTCGGTGACGCAGCGCGTGTTGCGAAAGTTGGCCTGCAGGACCGAGAGGGTTTGCCGCTGTGCGGCTTCGCCGGCCAGTCCGTGCCAGAACAGGGCGCGCACGGCGGCCCACGAGAAGAAGTTGGGGTGCACGATCTGGTTGGAGTCACCACACAGCAGGAACTGTTCAGGTGCCTTCAGGCAGGCCATCACCAGAGCCAGTTGCACGTTCGTCAGGTCCTGGACTTCATCAACGACGACAAAGTCATACACCGGCTGCGCCAGTGTCAGCCACTCGAAGGCCACCAGGTTCAGGTCATACAGATTGCTCTCTGCCAGCCATTGCCGGTAGCGCTGAAACAAACCATAAGCTGCTTCACGCGCGGCCACATCGAGCAGTGACTGGCGCGCGCCCAGCGCCAGGTAGCTTGTGAGGTCCAGAGGCCCTTGCACCCCCGCGGTCAGGACCCCGCGAAATTCCTCAAACACGGCGTGCGCGTCGAGTTCACCCAGTGCACTGCGCACGCTCTGGCGATGGCGCTCAAACCAGGCAGCAAAGCCAGTCAAGGTGACCTCGCGCCCGCTGGGTACACGCAAAGTCTCTACCAACTCACGGTAGCTCAAAAACTCGGCCTCTTGCGCGGGGTTTTCGAACCCGTGCGCGTCATAAAGCGCCCGGGCCGATTGCGCGAGGTAGCTCGACAGCGTTACATACAGCACACGCCCTGTGGCTTCACGCAATTTGGTCAGTGTCACGGCCGTCTTGCCAGAGCCTGCCGAACCAACCACCACCACTGGCGCGGTTAGCCGCCGCACGGCCTCTTGCGCGTCATCAAACATGATGGGCTTGTCCAGCAGGTCAAACTCATGGCGGCTGGCGTGCAGCCAGCGCATCGGCGTTGTGTCGGGCTGGTTGTGAACGGTGGCAGCATCTTTGAGCACCAGTTCCTTTTCAATTTTGGCCTCATCAAGGGCAGCCCCGCGCAGGAAGCGTGATTTGTCGTAAGCGTGGTTTTCAATGACTTCCAGGACAAGGCAGACGGTTTCGCTGCCGTAGCGGGCAAACTGCAGCAGCAAGCGGTTGCTGTAATCGAGTTTGGCACGCCAATAGGGGGTTGGGCTCAGCTTTTTGACATCAGCACTGCGAAAGTCATCGGCCTCCAGAAATGCGCGCACTTTGGCAAAGGCGGCTTTGACGCGGCGGGTGTTGAGGTCTTTATAGAGTAGGACGCGCATGGGCAGGGGCAGGGTAACTTCAAAACAGAAGGTTGGGGTTCGGTTTCGAATCCTCCCGGGCTGAGCTAGCCGACAAGGGAGAATTTGAAGTTCTCAAGCCTATCAGACCTCAACCGTGTAAAACAAGCGCTGCAGCCCCAAGCGCATGCTTATTGCGCCGATTCCAGCCGTGCCGCTGTGGGCATGCATTGGGGTACGGCGCACATCGTCGCCCGAATCGGGGCGGCCTGACCGTCCGACTGGGTGCCTCCATGGCGGCGTCCGTGGCCGCCAGTGCCAGCACGAGGCTGGGGCGCAGGCGCGATCTTGACGACTTGGGGTCATGCCATACTTTGCTTTTTTCCAGGCTCTATCTCGCCATTTTACCCTTGGAGTCGGCGCATGAAGGTATTTCAGTGGACCCCTGGTTTTGTGACCGGGCTGACTCCAGTCGCCAGGGCATGTGGGCTTTCAAGTTGCAATGGCAGAAGGCGTTGACAAATGGACTGATATCGAAGGAAGGAAATTGCGATGGGACTGGAATGGCGGGAGCCGTGGGCTGTTGGCAATGATTTGCCGGATACGGATCACAAGCACTTGGTTGGGTTGACCACGGTGCTCGAAAATCTGGTCAGCCATGCCAAGATTCGACCCGAGAAAGCAGGCGCGACAAGACTGTTTTCCGGGGAATCGATGGCCTCGGGCACATCAGAAAGCCATTAGCCAGATGCGCCCCGGTCAATCGCAGCGCCTGCGCGACTTTGCTGTTTCCTTCTTCTGGCATGGCGATGTCATCCGCAGCCGCGGCGTGAGCGATGTTGTGCTGGCGGGCACGGTGGATATGCCTGCGCCCTCCGCCAGGCTCATGGCCGACTGGCAACGGGACATCTTGTTTCAACTGCAGTTGGAGCCCGGCGATGTAGAGCCCTTGTCCCTGGCGCGAGCGCGCATGCGCTGGCCGGACTACCACCTGTGCGTTGAAGCAGTGGCCGATTGGACGCGCACGTTGGGTCTGGCTGAGGTGCTTGGCTCTTCTGAAGTCGCCTTGATGGCTTGCCGGGGAGCGCGGTACCACCATGACGGCGCTCAGTATGGTGGCATGGCCTTCTTGAACCTGTTTGTCAGCGAGGATCGGGGGCTGGACCTGCACTTTTCGGGGACAGGCCATCGCATCCCGTTGACCCGGGGAACGGTGGTGATTTTTGATACAGGTCAGCCCCATGCCGTCATTGAGCGCGGCAGCGCCGGTTTTGATGTGGCCGACTTTTTGCCGGACAGGGATTGGACTCAAGTATTCCTGACCTGGGAGCTTCCCATTGAGGACATCCAGGTGGGTCGCGCCCTTCAAATTACCTTTGATGTCGACCCGGCGGCCGCCTTGCTGCTTGACGACGAGCAAGTTTGGGTGAACGGCGCGCGGGCCAGTGTGTGCCCGGATTCGGGTCGGTGGTGCGGCTAACTGAAGCTGTCAGTTGGCTACGGCAACGCAGCGTTTATTTTTTGAATCACGCCATGTCTGGATTCAATTGGACGCTGTTTGACGCAGCGCACACAATCCGGAATTCCAAAATCAATAATGACACAAGCTCGGGCGCTTCGGAGTCCTGGCCGCCCCTGATACCCCATGAATCAACCGTCTTCTGCCCCTGCCATTCTTGCCGTTGTGTCGGTAAACGACATGCGCGAGCGCATTCGCCGAAGTAACGCCCCCAAGAGCCGCCTCAAGGGGCGCCAGGTGGATGAGGTGTCGCTCTCGGAGGTCCGCGCGCTGGTGGGTCCGGCACCGCATCGGCGTGATCTGCTGATTGAGCTGCTGCACAAGCTCAATGACGCCAACCGAGGCCTGCATGAGCGCCATCTGGTGGCTTTGGCCCGGGAGATGAACATTCCCCTGGCCGAGGTGTATGAGGTGGCCACTTTTTACCATCACTTCGAGGTGCTGCGGGGCGACGACAAGGCGCCTGGCCTCACCGTGCGGGTGTGCAGCGGCCTGAGTTGTGAGTTGGCGGGTGCGCAGGATCTGCTGGCTCGTTTGCCCGCGCTGCTGGGCGACGCCGATGTGCGGGTGATTCCAGCGCCATGTGTCGGGCGCTGCGAGCAGGCGCCGGTGGCGGTGGTGCATCAGACGCCGGTGCCGCTGGCGACGCTGGAATCTGTCAAATCAGCCATTTTTAAGAAAAATGGGGCTCTGGCCGGCGTATCCATTGCCTCGGGCGCTATTGAATTTTTACCGTCTGATCATGTGGAGCGAAGCGTGTCGCCTGTGCCCCACGCCATCACCGTGGCGCCCGGCTACACCGGTTTGGAGACCTACCGCGCGTCAGGCGGCTACGCGCTGGCGGCCGCTTTGGTCGGGGGAAAGGACGATGGCGATGTGGAGCGTGTGCTGAAAAGCATGGAAGATTCCGGCCTGCGCGGGCTGGGTGGGGCGGGTTTTCCGGCCGGGCGCAAGTGGCGCATCGTGCGCGAGCAGCCTGCGCCCCGCCTGATGGCCGTGAACATTGACGAGGGCGAGCCCGGCACCTTCAAGGACCGCACCTACCTGGAGCGCGACCCGCACCGGTTTCTGGAAGGGCTGCTGATCGCTGCCCGGGTGGTGGGAATTGACGCCTGCACCATTTACCTGCGTGACGAGTACCACGGCTGCCGCGCCATGCTGGAGCGTGAGTTGGCCAAGCTGCGCGCCAACCCGCCATGTGCCTTGCCGCAGATCGAGCTGCGCCGGGGCGCAGGCGCCTATATCTGCGGTGAAGAGTCCGCCATGATCGAGAGCATTGAGGGCAAACGGGGCGAGCCGCGCATGCGCCCGCCCTACCTGGCGCAGGTGGGTTTGTTTGGCCGCCCCACGCTGGTTCACAATTTTGAGACTCTGTACTGGGTACGTGACATCGTGGAAAAGGGGGCCGGATGGTTCAGCGGTTTTGGCCGCCATGGCCGCACCGGCCTGCGCAGTTACAGCGTGAGCGGGCGGGTCAAGCTGCCCGGTGTCAAGCTGGCGCCGGCCGGCATCACGATGCAGGAGTTGCTGGACGAATACTGCGGCGGCATGCAGGACGGCCACACCTTGTATGCGTACCTGCCGGGCGGCGCGTCCGGGGGCATCATGCCGGCCAGCCACGCCCATGTGCCGCTGGACTTTGACACCTTGCAGCCGCATGGCACCTTTATCGGGTCGGCGGCGGTCATTGTGTTGGGGCACCAGGACAAGGCCCGGGATGCGGCGCTCAACATGATGCGATTTTTTGCCGACGAGAGTTGCGGCCAGTGCACGCCATGTCGTGTGGGCACGGCCAAGGCGGCCCGGCTGATGGAGGCTCCGGTGTGGGACAACACCACGCTGGAAGACCTCAATGTCGTCATGACCGATGCCTCCATTTGTGGCCTGGGGCAGGCTGCGCCTAACCCGGTGCGCTGTGTTCAGAAGTACTTTCCCCAGGAGATCGTTTAAATGAACGCACCTGCCCAACTGGCGCAACTGGCGCGCCCCACCGTTGAATTCACGCTGGACTATCAGACGATTCAGGCCTTTGAGGGGGAGTCCATCCTCAAGGCGGCCGAGCGCCACGGGGTGTGCATTCCCCACCTTTGCTACAAGGACGGCTTGCGGGCCGACGGCAATTGCCGCGCCTGTGTGGTCGAGATTGCGGGCGAACGCACGCTGGCGCCGAGTTGCTGCCGCACGGTCACGGCGGGCATGGCGGTGCAGGCCACCAGCGAGCGCGCGTGCAAGAGCCAGAAGATGGTGCTGGAGATGCTGCTATCGGACATGCCGGAGACCGGCTACAAGTGGAATGATGCAGACCAGGCTCCTAAAAGCGCAGCAGGGGCTGGCGTGCAAGTACCCATGGGGCAGCACGGTGAATTGAGCGATTGGGCGGCGCGCCTGGGCGTGACCGTGCGCCCGGCACTCCAGGCCTTGCGCCGCGAGCAGCCTGCCGCCGATGTCTCGCACCCCGCCATGGCCGTGAACCTGGATGCCTGCATTCAATGCAAGCGCTGCGTGCGCGCTTGTCGCGAGGAGCAAGTGAACGACGTCATTGGCGTCGCCCTGCGCGGCGCGCACAGCGCCATCGTCTTTGACCTGGATGACCCGATGGGGGACAGCACCTGCGTGGCCTGCGGTGAGTGCGTGCAGGCCTGTCCCACCGGCGCGTTGATGCCTAAAACACACGTCGGCTCCCAAGAGGTCGACAAAAAAGTTGACTCGGTGTGTCCGTTTTGCGGCGTGGGCTGCCTGATGACTTACAACGTCAAAGACAACGTCATCGTGAGTGTGGACGGACGCGACGGCCCCGCCAATCAGAGCCGCTTGTGCGTGAAAGGCCGTTTTGGGTTTGACTACGCGCACAGCCCGCAGCGCCTGACCGTGCCCTTGATCCGCCGGAGTGGCGTGCCCAAAGACCCGCAGGCCCTGGCGCAACTGAACCGCAACACCGCAGACTGGTCTGCCGTATTCCGCGAAGCCACGTGGGAAGAAGCCTTGGCGCTTGGCGCAGGATCGCTCAAACACCTGCGTGACACCCATGGCAAGAAGGCGCTGGCCGGCTTTGGCTCGGCCAAGGGCAGTAACGAAGAAGCCTACTTGTTTCAAAAACTGGTGCGCACCGGCTTTGGCTCCAACAACGTCGACCACTGCACCCGCCTGTGCCATGCCTCCAGCGTGGCCGCGCTTCTGGAGGGCGTGGGCTCGGCGGCAGTGAGCAACCAGGTCAACGATGTGGAGCACGCGGAAGTCATCTTTGTGATCGGCTCCAACCCCACCAATAACCATCCCGTGGCCGCCACGTGGATGAAAAACGCGGCCAAAAGAGGCGCCAAAATTGTTGTGGCCGACCCCCGGGGTACCGACTTGGGCAAGCACGCCTGGCGCAAGCTGCAGTTCAAGCCTGACACCGACGTGGCCATGCTCAACGCCCTGATTCACACCGTGATTGAGGAAGGCCTGACAGACGAGGCCTTTATTCGCGACCGGGCCAGCAACTTTGACGCCTTGCGTGACAACGTCAAGGGCTACAGCCCGGAGGCGATGGCCCCGATTTGCGGCATACCTGCCGCCACGTTGCGCGAAGTGGCGCGCGAGTTTGCCAAGGCCAAAAGCGCCATGGTCTTGTGGGGCATGGGCGTGAGCCAGCATGTGCATGGCACCGACAACGCCCGCTGCCTGATAGCCCTGGTGACCGTTACCGGGCAGATCGGCAAACCCGGCTCGGGCCTGCACCCGCTGCGCGGCCAAAACAACGTCCAGGGCGCCAGCGACGCCGGCCTCATCCCCATGATGTACCCCAACTACCAGCGGGTCACAAATGAGGCAACGCACGACTGGTTCGAGAACTTCTGGGGTACCAAGCTGGACGATCAGCCCGGCTACACCGTGGTTGAAATCATGCGCAAGGCCCTGGCGCCCGACACCGACCCGCACAAGGTGCGCGGCATGGTCATCATGGGCGAAAACCCCGCCATGAGCGACCCGGACCTGAACCACGCCCGCCATGCCCTGGCGTCTCTTGAGCACCTGGTGGTGCAGGATATTTTCATGACCGAAACTGCGTGGCTGGCCGACGTGGTGCTGCCCGCCACCGCCTGGCCCGAGAAGACCGGCACGGTGACCAACACCGACCGCATGGTGCAACTGGGCCGGCAGGCCATTGAGCCGCCCGGCCAGGCCCGGCCTGATTTGTGGATCATTCAGCAACTGGCCCGGCGCATGGGGTTGAACTGGCACTACGGCGTTGAAGGCGATGGGGGGAGCGTTGGTGATGCAGACGGCGCAACACCCGACGCCGCCAGCATGGCGATCATGGCCGCCGCCGTGTTTGAAGAAATGCGCCAGGCCATGCACGCCAGCATTGCGGGCATCACCTGGGAGCGCCTGCAGCGCGAGTCCAGCGTGACGTACCCGTGCCTGAGCGCCGACGACCCTGGCGCGCCCACCGTCTTTTTGCAGCACTTTGACACCCCCGATGGCCGCGTGCACCTGGTGCCGGCCGACATCATTCCCGCCAACGAGCGCCCCGATGCCGACTACCCATTTGTGCTAATCACCGGGCGCCAACTGGAGCACTGGCACACCGGCAGCATGACGCGGCGCGCCACGGTGCTGGATGCGCTGGAGCCCATGGCCACGGCTTGCCTGTGCGGGCAAGACCTGGCGGCTTTGGGCTTGGCGGCGGGCGATGTCATTACCGTGCAATCGCGCCGGGGCGAGGTGGCCATTCATGTGCGCCAGGACGATGGCACCCCGCCGGGGGCAGTGTTTATGCCGTTTGCCTATTACGAGGCCGCTGCCAACCTGCTGACCAACGCGGCGCTGGACCCGTTTGGCAAGATTCCCGAGTTCAAGTATTGCGCGGTGGCGATTCGGCCGGGCGGCGCTGTGCCTGCGGTGGCGGGTTATGGGGCGTTGGTGGGCGGGTGATTCAAGGAGTGCCAGCTTGGCGTGAGCTATTTGCGTGCCAACAAGCGTGACAGAAAAGTGGCACGCTTGTTGGCATTCTCTCCAGAAGCGTGACAAATTTCCCAAACCCCGCAGCAGCCGTTGGGTTTGTCAATCCGGTACATTGCCGTTCTATGTCAAACACCCGCCCTCAATTGAAAGTGGCCGTCATCATGCGGCGTGAACCCATCATTGGCCCCATGAGCCGCTGGCAAAGCTGGCGCTGGGTGCTGGCCGACGTGGTGGCGCACGAAGACGGTTATGGCGAGAGTCCGCGACTTTTATTTAAAAATGAGATCGAGGAACGATGGCTGCATCCCGGCTACACCGTTGAATTATTCACAGACGAGGCCGAGGGCTATCACCTGAACGTCACCACACAGGCGCCGGGCTGGTTTGTGCTGTGGCGCCTGGAAGAAGAGATGAGCATCGCCGACGAGCCCATTGCCCGGCCCCTGCAGGTGACGCTGAGCTACCACGAGGCCGGGCGCTGGCTGGATGCCCAGGAAACCGTGGAGCAGGTGCCTGCCTCAGCCCCGGTGGTCGAATGGCTGCAGGCCTTTGTGCACGAGTACCACGTGGAAGAGCCCAAGCGTCGCAAGCGACCCGAGAGTTTTCGCTCATTGACCGACCGCTTTGGCAACCCCGCGTCCATCAGCACGGAGAAAAAGCAGGGTGGTGGCCGTGGCTGATGGTTTCCTGGGCCGCTGGTCGCAGCGCAAGCAGGCCGTGCGCGAGGGCAAGCCGCTCATTGAACCGCCCGCGCCGGTGCTCAGGCCCGAGGTGCCCGCGCCCCCCGCCAACCGGATCGCTCCAGCGCCTTACTCAACGCCTGCAACGCCAACAACGGACCTGCCTGCGCCGGCCCCTGAAGCGGCGGAGCCCGCGCCCGTGTTGTCGCTGGACGACGTCAAGGCCCTCACCCAAGAGTCGGACTACGCCCCCTTTGTCTCGCGCGCCGTGTCGCCCGAGGTGCGCAACGCGGCCATGAAGAAGCTGTTCACCGACCCCCACTACAACGTGATGGACCGGCTCGACATCTACATTGACGACTACTCCTTGGCCGACCCGCTGCCGGCGACGATGCTGCGCCAGATGGCCAGCGCCAAATTCTTGAAGCTGTTTGAGGAAGAGGAGCAAGCGCCCGCGCCTGCCCAGACACTACGGGATGATGCCCATATCCCCATTCCCGATTCCGTGGCACAGTCCACGTCACCCCCGGCCAGCGTGACCGAGTCCCCCTTACAAGATAACCCGCCTCTTGAGGCGGAGCCTGACCATGACCACACTGATTTGCGACTGCAACCAAACGATGCCGCTGGACCCCGGGAGCCTGGGCGCAGCACTCAATGAAACCCTGACCCTGCACAGCACCCTGTGCCGCCGCGAGGCGGGCGCGTTTGAGGCGGCCCTGAAAACCGGCGAAGACGTGGTGGTGGCCTGCACCCAGGAGCGCCGCCTGTTCACCGAACTGGCGAATGGCGCCAACAGCAGCGCCCCCATCCGCTTTGTCAATATCCGCGAGACCGGCGGCTGGAGCCGCGACGCTGCCAGCGCCAGCCCCAAAATTGCCGCCCTGCTGGCCGCCGCCCATTTGCCCGACCCCGAGCCGGTGGCCACGGTCACCTACAAGAGCGCAGGGCGGGTGTTGATCATCGGCCAACTCGGGGCCGCCGAGCGCGCGGCCGAGTTGCTGGGGGACGAGCTGGATGTGACCCTGTTCACCCAGGGCGCAGGCGATGCCGGTGCCGTGCAAGAGCGCCGCTACCCCGTGCTGGGCGGGAAGATTGAGTCCCTGACCGGCTGGCTGGGTGCGTTTGAACTGAAGTGGCTGCGCAACAACCCGATCGACCTGGACCTGTGCACCCGTTGCAACGCCTGTCTGGTGGCCTGCCCGGAAGATGCCATCGGGCTGGACTACCAGATCGATCTGAACGCCTGCCAGTCGCACCGCGCCTGCGTCAAGGTGTGCAAGGTGGCCGGCGCCATTGATTTCACCCGTGAGCCCGAGAGTGCCTCCGAGACCTTTGATCTGGTGCTGGACCTGCGCGCCACACCCGCCTTCAGTCAGCACGCCTTGCCGCAGGGCTATGTGCGCTGGGACGGCCTGAGCCTCTCACCACTCAACAAACTGCGCTCGCTGGTGGGTGAGTTTGAAAAGCCGAAGTTTTTCAACTACAAGCAAAAGCTGTGCGCCCACAGCCGCAACGAAAAAATTGGCTGCAACGCGTGCATTGATGTCTGCTCGGCCTCGGCCATCAGCAGCGACCGCAGCCGCCAGCAAATCAAGGTCAACCCCAATTTGTGCGTGGGCTGTGGCACCTGCAGCACGGTCTGCCCCACCGGGGCCATCTCTTTTGCCTATCCCCGCGCCAGCGAGCAGGGCGTCAAGTTCAAGACGCTGTTGTCCACTTTTGCCCGCAGTGGCGGCAAAAACGCCGCGCTCTTGCTGCACAGCCAGGAAGGCGGCACGCGCCTGCTGGGCGACCTGGGCCGTGCCGCCCAGCTGGACCGGGGCGCCAAGCAAGGCACCCACGGCGTGCCGGCCCGTGTGCTGCCGGTGCCGCTCTGGCATACCTCGTCGCTGGGGCTGGAGGTGTGGTTGACCGCCATCGCCTACGGCGCCTCGCAAGTGTGGGTGTTGATGACCGATGAAGAGGCGCCGCAATACCATGAGGCGATTCGCAGCCAGATGGCGGTGGCGCAGGCCATCCTTACCGGCCTGGGTTACCAGGGTGAGCACTTTCGGGTGCTGCATGCCCGTGACGCTCGCGACCTGGCTGCGCTGGACAGCGATTTGCAGGCCCCCCCCGCGCAGACCGTGGCCCGCACCGCAGGCTTTGCCCTGCAGTCCGACAAACGGGCTACGCTGGAGCTGGCGCTGGATCACCTGATCGAACACGCCCCGGCCAAGCGGGACGTGATTGCGCTGCCCGCGGGTGCGCCGCTGGGCATGCTGGTGATCAACAAAGATGCCTGCACGCTGTGCCTGAGTTGCGTCAATGCTTGCCCCGCCAGTGCGCTGCAAGACAACGCCGAGTCGCCCCAACTCAAGCTGGTGGAGAAAAACTGTGTGCAGTGCGGACTGTGCGCCACCACCTGCCCTGAAAAAGCCATTACCCTGGTGCCGCAGCTCAGCTTGAGCCCGCTACGCAAGGAGGCGGTGGTCATCAATGAGATGAAGCCTTATGCCTGCGTGCGCTGCGCCAAACCCTTTGGCACGCTCAAGGCGATTGAATCCATGCTGGGCAAGCTCGCAGGCCACAGCATGTTCCAGGGTGCCGCCCTGGAGCGCCTCAAAATGTGTGGCGACTGCCGCGTGGTCGATATTTACTCGGCCCAGAACGAAATCAAAATCACGGACCTCTGATGATCCCCACCCCCGACTCCCTGCGCTCCAGCGCGCTTGACGAAGAAACCGCCCGTTCCGAGCTGTATGGGCTGCTGGCCCTCGTCTTTTATGCGCCGCCTACATCAGAGTTGATAGCGGATCTGCGCGCTGCGGCTACCGATGCCCCGGCAGCGGGCGCTTTTCTGGAGGAGCCTTGGCGCGCGTTGGTGGGTGCTGCCCGCGAGCTGACCGATGAGGCGATTCGGGCCGAGTTCAACACCTTGTTTGGTGGCATGGGCAAGCCCGAGGTGTACTTGTATGGCTCGCATTTTTTAAGCGGTTTCCTGAACGAGAAGCCCCTGGCCAAACTGCGCACCGACCTGGCCAGCCTGGGCCTGGGGCGCGATGACGCCATGTCCGAGACCGAGGACCATGTCGCCTACTTGTGCGAAGTCATGCGCTACCTGATTGCGTCTGATGATGTGGCCGTGGCCAACCTCACGCGTCAGCGCGATTTTTTTGCCACCCACCTTCAGCCCTGGGTCAACACCCTGTGTGACGACCTGGAGGGTCACCCCCGCGCCCGCTTCTATGCCGCTGTGGCTGGCCTCACCCGCGCATTCATGGCGGTGGAAGCCCAGGGTTTTGACATGCTGGTCTGAGCGGCTGGGGCAAGCCATGTCAAGTTCACTGGATCAGGCCCGGCAGCATTTTTTGGACGGTGTTCAGGCCTTTGAGCGAGGCCAGTTCGACGACGCGGAGCAGGCATTTCTCTCGGCCCTGCAATTGGCCCCTGGGCGACCGTCGGTGCTCCTGAACCTGGGCGTGACCAAGGTGCACCAGAGGCGTTTTTCTGAAGCTGAGCCACTGCTACTCCAAGCCACGGCGGCCGACGACAGCCAGGCGGACGGCTGGGCCGTTCTGGGCCTGGCCCAAATGGAGTTGGGCCAGTGGCCACAGGCCTTGCTCAGCCACCAGCGTGCCGAGTCGCTGGGTGCGGACTCCGCCGCCTTTCAGTTGCGCCTGGGTCAATGCCTGGCCAGTCAGGGGCGCCGCGACCAGGCGATGCAGGCGTTTCAAGCAGCGCTTCGGCTGGACCCTGCGCTGGCTGAGGCCTGGACGCAGCAGGGGCATGCGCACCGGGAGGCCAACCGGCTTGAATCCGCCGCCGACTGCTATCAACGGGCCCTGGATTTGGATGCCGACCCTGAGCTGCACCGCTACTATCTGGCTGCCCTCACCCGCGGGGGCCCGGCGGTCGACGCGCCCAGAGCCTACGTGGAGACTCTGTTTGACCAGTACGCGGATGACTTTGACAAGCACTTGGTGAAGCAACTGGGCTACCAGGGACACCGGGTGCTCATTGAGCGCTTGCCCGCCGACTGCCCGGCTGTGTTTGATCAGGTGCTGGATCTGGGCTGCGGCACCGGTCTGTGCGGCGCGCTCTTGCGGTCGCGTGCGGGAACGCTGACCGGGGTGGACTTGTCGGGCCCGATGTTGGAGAAAGCCCGCGCCCTGGGCGTCTATGACCGCTTGGTCCTGGCCGATTTGCTGACCTATCTGGCCGATGAGCCAGTGGCTGCCGATTTGGTGGTGGCGGCCGATGTGTTCATTTATGTGGGGCGTCTGGAGGTGGTCTTTGCCTTGTTGAGCCAGCGCCTGCGTCACCACGGGTGGCTGGCTTTTACGGTTGAGGTGTCCGATGAGGGGCAAGACGTGCAACTGCACCCCACGTTGCGTTTCTCGCATTCGCGTGCCTATCTTGAAAATTTGGCGGCATGCCATGGGTTGCGCTGGGCGGCTAGCCACCAGGCGCCGCTGCGACTGGATCGAACCAACCCGATGGCGGGTGAGTATGTTTATTTGCAGAAAATATAGTCAATATGGCTTCTGGCCGGCATATCCATTGACTTTATAGCTATTTATTAAGTAGCTAAAATGGGTTTGGCTCAGGGTTGTTGGGGTGCAAACTGGCCTGCGGCACCTGCGCGTCGGTCAGCAGCCACACGGTGAAACCGGCCCCTGGCCCGTTTGCGG